>CAZSXL010000019.1:0-11864 GCA_964611225.1 uncultured Gammaproteobacteria bacterium | reverse complement strand
GGCCAGACTTTGACTGTAAGTTGGCGGTGCTGGTGAACACCAGTACTGAACGATGACTACACTGGAGGAGCTAGACCCACACGTTCGCGTTGTTGGGTCTGCTTCACATTAATCTGCTATACTACGGCACATGTCTGAACCCATTGATGCCGTCATTATTTTAGGTAAAGGGGTCAACCCTGACGGCTCATTACCTGACATTGTGCAGCATGAATTAGATTACGTTTTAAGATTACTAGCACAACAACCCACTCCGCTAGTGATTGTATCTGGTCGGCAGTGGGGCTTAGCCGGTACGTCTGGTACAATATCGGAAGCGCAAGCGATGGCGGATTATTTCCACATAAACAGTAACATGGCTGTCCAGCTAGAAGATCAATCACTCGATACCATTGGTAATCTGGTCTTCAGTAAACAAATTTTAGATCAACACCATGCCAAGCATATCTTAGTAGTTTCTACCGTAGCGCACTTGGTGAGAGTCAAATATATCGTCTCCCAACTATTTGATCGCAGCTATCATTTTAGTTACCATGGACATCAACATCTATTCTCTCCATTAGAATATGTGCACACGGTACGATATGAGTTGTGTTCAAGCCTGTACGCCCACTGGTTCTTTTGGAAGTTCTGCCACCAATCTAACCAAGATCTTGCAACCTATCTTAGGCGGCATCACTTTATGTATCGCGCCAGCCGGCTGCGGCAGTGGCTGACTTGGGTGGTACAGCGCCCGGTACATCGTTAAGGTTATTTTATTTCGGACGGTTGGTAGTACAGCGCTCTACTAGTTCTAGCGATAACTCATTGACATCGCGCTGCTCAATAAAAATTTTTAACCACAGTTCTAGATTCACCAACAATGATAGTTTTTCAAACAATTTATGCTGTGGGGCTCGTTTGTAAAAGTAATCGGTCATTAAACCTTGCAACCGTTGGTAACTGAAAATTTGATATTTTTCTAAGTTGCTTTCGTTCAGCAGCCAGCGACACAGTGGCTCAAAATAGTCGGCCATATAATTCTCAAATGAAATATGAAAGCCAGTTTTTGGTCGCTGAATAATAGTCTGTGGTAGCGCTTGTTTATAAGCCTGCCGGAGCAAGAACTTATGGTCACGTCCTCCTGGTGCCAGTACAAAGGCTGGTAGACTGGCGGCAAATGAGACGACATTTTTATCCATAAACGGAACGCGGGTTTCAATGCCATTGGCCATGGCTACAGCATCCAATTGCACTAAGTGCTCACAGATAATCCCCAAGTAATCTAACTGCTGATGTACTTTAATGGCCGGCAGGGAGCCATTACCAGCCCAGCTTTTAAAGCGTTGTTCGGTATTAAACTCCTGACAGCGCTGCTGAATGGCTGGATGATAAATTTGTTGTTTATCCCTGTCTAAAAAGATCCAGTCTACAATTTGGCGTTGACGATACAAATTACCACTGGCAGCGAGCATCTGAAAGGTGTAATCGGCTTGTGAAAACCTATTGTATAAACTAGGCATGAGATTAAACAACTGTTGAATCAATGGCCTGAACCCGTTCATCAGTTTGCCCTTGCGCATAAACTGTTTAATCAGCTCAGCGGTCCCATAACCAGCGAACAGTTCATCACCACCGGTGCCGTAAAACAATACCTTGACTTGGTGTTTAATTTTTTTGAGGAGAAAATAGGCTAACATGTTGCGCAATGATGGCTGACCTTGTGCCCAAATCACTTCTGGCAAATAATGCAGTAGTTCGTTCGGCTTTAAAAACAATTCGGTATGTTCGCTGTTAAAAGTCTCAGACATTATTTTTGCATAGTAACCATCGTCCCGGAAATTCTTTGGTAGGGTTTCATCACGTAGGGTGTAGGTCAGTAAGCCACGCCCAGAGACTGGTGCTAAGCCACTTAAAATTGCAGCGGAATCAATCCCGCCACTGAGAGCAATGCCAATTGGTACATCGGATTGGCGCTGGCTGTGAATGGCTTGATCAAGCAGGGCGCGGGTTTGTTCAATATACGGTTCAACTTTGTCACCGAGTGAGTCATCTTCACTAAACGTAATACTAAAATAAGATTCTTGTTTGACCTGTCCATTTTGCCACACCAAATAGTGACCACTTTCCAGTAACTGCACATTAGAAATCATCGTCAGTGGCGGTGGCACGGCCTGCAAACTGAGGTAATGGTGAATAGCTTCTAATTTAATTTTTCTGGCCACGAGATCAGTCGCTAGTATTCCGCGTAATTCTGAAGCAAATACAATGTAATCCTCGTTGGCGCTCCAATAGAGCGGCTTGACACCTATCTGGTCGCGGGCTAACACCAATCGTTTAGTACGTTCGTCCCAGACTCCAAAGGCAAACATTCCATTGAGGTGCGGCAGGCAATTTAATTCTTCATGCTCATAACATTTTAACAGCACCTCAGTGTCTGAATGGCTACGATATTTGATGCCGCTCCCTAACCACTGTTGTAATTCTTTATAGTTATAGATTTCTCCATTATAGGTGATGCCCAGGTCGCCAGCCTTATTACACATTGGTTGGGCTGCTTGCTGCGATAAATCTAAGATGCTGAGGCGATTATGACCAAGGGTAGCCCCACTAGGAAAGGATTTAATCTGTCGGCCGTCTGGCCCACGGTGAGCCATCGCTGTTAACATCTTTTTCACAATGTGTGGACCATCTGGGCGAGGTTTAATGGAAACAAATCCGGCAATAGCACACATCGGTGCAGTGTATCAGCTCTTGCTAGGGCGTTCAAGCAGGAGCAGGATGAGGGCTGTGGCAATCGGAAGATGACCCAGTATTTCTTCGGCTCCAAGCGTGACGGCGGTGGCGATGAATGCCAATATGATCATAATACTAGCCAAGCCGGTTGCTAGGCGAAAAGTGAGTAACAATCCCAATGTCAGTTCGACTGCACCGGCCAAAAGAATAAATACCCGTACTGGTATCCCGGCATTCCAAGGGTGATCCAACAGAAACGTAGCGGCTAACTCTGGGTGTAATAGTTTTTCATCAAACGCCAGTAGCGCGAGGCTTAAACCAACACCAGCTGCCAATACTGCCAAGGCTAATTTTGGCTGTTTTTGAATCAATAAAATGTAACTGATATAGCCAAGGTAGGGTAGCAGCTCCAGCCAATTGTGTACGAACCAGATACCCACTAGGATGATGACTAAACCTAGCCAGCGGGCAACCCAAAGATGCTGCTGGGAAATGTTCAGCCGTTGCCAGAGTTTTTGTTCGACCGGTTGTAACAATTTGCCAATGATTAAACCAGCTATGACTAATCCAATAACTGCCAATACAATTGGTTCAGTCAGACGATACGGTTCGATGGTAACGGTTGCGCTATCCACAAACCAACGCACATGGGCTTCCGCCGCGGTGGGCCATAACCAAAATAACATTCCAGTAGCTTAGCAATTCTGTGCTATACTGACAATATGATTTTGTTATTAGTGTTTGCGTTTTTGTCCGGCATTGTCACTATTTTTGCGCCGTGCATTTGGCCATTGTTACCGATTATTTTGTCGACTAGTGCTAGTGGTGGAAAAATAAAACCCTTTGGATTAGTGCTAGGCATTAGTCTTAGTTTTAGCGTGGCTACATTAACCTTGTCGTACATCCTGCGTTATATTCCGTTTGATCCAGATATTCTGCGTTATGTCGCGGCCGGTATTATTACCGTGCTTGGGCTGACATTGGTGATTCCATGGTTATCAAGCAGGTTAGAAAGTTGGGTTAGTCGTTTATCTGGTCGATTCAGTCAAAAAGTAGGGAAGCAGACCGGATTCATCATGGGGTTAGCGTTGGGCATTGTCTGGGCACCCTGCGCCGGACCGATTTTGGCGACGATTGCAACGTTAGCAGCTACCAGAGCAGTGTCTTTTGAAATTGTGCTGGTGACCTTGGTCTACGTGGCCGGCGTTAGTGTACCACTCTTTATCTTGGTGGCGGTTGGGCAACGCTTGTTTCAAAAAATCAAATGGCTAAATCGCTATACGCAACGCATTCAACAAGGTTTTGGGATCATTATGATCATCACTGCCATCACCATTGTGACCAATTACGATAAAGTGTGGCAGGTAAAATTATTGGATGCGTTTCCGGGCTTTACCGATTGGGTGGTAGATTTAGAATCCACACCAGTGATTCAGGATCAATTGGATGCGTTACGGGGGAGTGGTGGATCGCAGAACACGCTGAATACAGATGAAGACGCTGAAGGGGTCATTAGTGTGCAGGGTTACGCGGCTCCAGACCTGGTTGGTATCACAAACTGGTTGAATACTGAACCATTAACATTAGAAGAGCTGAAGGGCAAAGTCGTGCTGATCGATTTTTGGACGTATACGTGTATTAACTGTATCCGTACTTTTCCGCATGTGCAGGGTTGGTATGAGGAATATGCCGATGACGGTTTGGTGATTATTGGTGTGCATTCACCCGAGTTTGAATTTGAGAAAGATCCTGCCAATGTGCAACAAGCGATTACGCAATACGGATTAACCTATCCAGTGGCGCAGGATAATGATTTTGCTACTTGGCAAGCGTATAATAATCGCTATTGGCCGGCGGAATATTTAATTGATGCGCAAGGTAACATTCGCTACACCCATTTTGGCGAAGGGGAGTATGATCAAACGGAAACTGCCATTCGCGAGTTATTGGCTGAGGCTGGTGTGCAGGTAACGGAAGATATGGCTACACTACCGGACGAAACCCCGCAGTCGGCTACTACACCAGAAACATATCTGGGGTTAGGTCGCATCGATCGGTTTGCCTCCAATGAAACGTTGCAATACGGTATTCAAGACTATACGTTTCCGGCAGAATTACCCTTACATGGCGTAGCGTTTCAAGGTTCTTGGGATGTGGAAGCGCAATATGCCGAAGCTAATGTCGGTTCCCAGTTACGAATTCATTTTAAGGCAGCAGATGTGTTTCTCGTCATCAAGCCAGCTGGTAGTGGGGATACCATCACGGTGGATGATCAGGTTATTACCTTAGATAGCGATCGCTTATATGAGTTGTACAACAATGAGACGGTGACGGAGGATACTCTTACTATTACCTTTAATGATCCTAATACTCAGGTGTTTGCCTTTACCTTTGGGAGTTAGGATTAATAAATAGTACTTAATTAATTTACTGAAAATATCGTTTATGACCGCATGTCGTTTTAAAATGATGCTCAGTAGTATATTATTTCTATTTTTTGGATGGATCAATATGGCAGCCGCCTCGGTGATTGATTTGGGTAGCTATCAACAGTACCTCACTTATAGTAAGCGCACCTATTTTCAGGGCGAAAACTGGAATAACGGCATTGATATGCCTGCTGGCTGGGTGACGTTTGATAACTCTGGAGATTTTACCGGAGATGGACTAGCTGATTTAGTGGTAGCGTTGGATGACGCCAAGGTGGCTGGAGTGAGCCGTGCTGGGGTGATTAAATTAATACTCGGCGTTACAGATTTAACGGACATGGCTTTAACGGACGCCACTATTTTGGTCAGTAATACTGAACCAGACGATCAATACGGTGATTTAAATCGAGTTTATTATATTGGGGATGTCAACGCCGATGGCTATGACGATATCTTTTTTGATAAAATCGGCGATGATGATCTGATTGGTTATGTCCTACTCGGTAACCCGGCCGGAGCGGATCCTGTCAGCATTCCTGTGTCGGGTCATTTTAGACGTGAACGTTTTGGCCTACACCTAGTCACTTCTGGTGATTTTAATGGTGATAACGCACTAGATCTTGTTCTAAGCGCTAAGTATGATAGTGTCAGTCACCAAGTGGTCATACTGTATGGACCCATCAAAACTGAATCCATTGATTTTGTTAACGATGCCAGTGTCGTGATTAGTGAACCGGACAACGATAACTATTTGATGTTACCGAGTCTTGAGAATGTGGGGGACTTTGATGGGGATGGCTTAGATGACATTTTGCTTGATAGTTATACCTATGGCGAAGGCATTCGTAATGGTTTAATCACAGGTAGCGCTATTACTGCTAGTGCTGGTACAGTGTCTTATACCAATAGACTGTTACAGTCTGATCATTTGTTTAATTCTATTCTTGGGGACGTGACTGGTGATGGCTACGCTGATATCATCGATGTCAGTAAGGAGACAACTTCAGGTAATATACACCAATATTATGCCAATATTATTCTCGGCACTGCTACCGTTAGCGCAGGCATCTCACTGTCAACGGACGTGTCAAGCCGCATTGGCCCCTTCCACAACGATAGTATTAGTATTCATACAGCCGACGTTAATGCCGACGGCATTGGCGATCTTTTAGTGACTGAAAATGAATGTTATGTCGGCGATAATTATCAGTGCAATCGGACGTATTTATTTTATGGTCAAGCCAGTTGGCCGGTGGAAATGATTTTAGACGATGCTGACGTGGTTTGGCGTGGCGCTGGCATACCAAAGCTTAAACTAAGTGCCGGTGATATGGATGGTGATGATCGACTTGATTTGGTATTGAATGCTCCAACCTATAAAAAGGGCAAGCAAGCTCATTTATATCTTCTCAGTTCGGGTGATATGGATGGTGATACTCATACTACATTTACTGGTGATTGTGATGATACTGACGCGGAAATGAATGCTGACGCTGATGACAGTGATGGAGATCAAGTTGATGATAATTGTGATGGTACAAAGGATGAAGGCTACCCGTTTTCTTTTGCTAAAAACGGTGCAGTTACTGAAGTAGCACCATTATCGTTTTACCAATTACGAGTGAAGTACGCTGATGGTCGTAGTCAACGTTTACGTCTCAAATCAGGTTGGTACCCTGGCCATGTCAAAGCACGTATTTTAAAAAAAACTGAACGACTGATTGCCGTACTTGAAGATATACAAGGTAGAGGTCTAGACCTTGATATGGAAAGCGGCGATTCAGTTAAAATTTATCAACCCTATAACGGCGAAAAATTATCTGGCGATGATACTATGCTTACATTATTAGCTTATCCTGATGGCTTAGCTCAGACGATCATTAACGGCACCGAGTTGCTTGTAGTCGGCGCTGGTGGTAGCAGTAATTTTGATGACGAGTTAGCTCTCTACACAGTTCAGTCTGATGGCACTCTAACACTACAAGACTATACTGATTCAGTGTCTCGCTACCGCAAAATTCGTATTCGCAATGATAATATTATTACCTTAAGTAACGTACCTAGCTATACGATCACAGACGATCTGCAGTTAGAGCCGATTAACTAAACCCCCATCTCTTTGCGTTTCTGGGCGGCGCGATCGAGGGTCACTTTGCGCATACGGATATTTTTTGGAGTGACTTCTACCAGTTCATCATCACCAATATATTCTAGGGCCGCATCTAAATCCATTATCTTTGGAGTTTTGAAATGGACATCAGAACCATCACCCTTGGAACGCATGTTGGATAATTGTTTCTCTTTGCAGATATTAATCGCTAAATCACCTTGGCGGGTATTTTGACCAACCACTTGGCCTTTGTAAACTTCAATCCCAGGACCGAAAAACAATACTCCGCGATCCTGCACGTTACGTAAGCCATACATATTACTTTGGCCAGTTTCGTGCGCTACTAACGAACCTTGATCGCGTTCTTTCCAATCACCTGGGTCAGCCATATACTCATGGAACTGGGTGTTCATAATCCCTAAGCCGCGGGTATCGGTTAAAAATTCTGTGCGGTAGCCGAACAGACCACGCGTTGGAATGTTAAATTCCAAATAGACAATCCCATTATCCATGGTCATATTTTGCATTTCACCGTGACGACTTCCCAGTTTTTGGATGACCGCTCCAGAATGGGGTTCGGGCACCTCGATAAAGATCTGGTCGTACGGCACCAACTTTTTGCCATCGATCTCTTTCACAATCACTTGGGGTCGTGATACTTGCAGCTCATAACCTTCACGGCGCATCCGTTCAATCAAAATCGCTAAGTGCAATTCACCACGACCAGACACAATCCAATCGGTACCGCTGTCTTCCACTCGCAACGCCATGTCGGTTTCCAGCTCCTTATATAAGCGTTCGCGAATTTGACGTGAGGTGGTAAATTGACCTTCCTTACCGGCAAACGGAGAGTCATTAACACTGAACGTCATTTTCACAGTCGGTTCTTCGATGTTCAACACTGGTAGAGCAATCGGATCATTGATATCGGCAATCGTTTCGCCAATGTTAACCTCACCAATGCCAGCGATGGCGACAATGTCACCAGCTGAAGCCGTTTCGATCTCAATCCGGTTTAAACCCGTAAAGGTCATCAGCGCAGTAATGCGATACTGTTTTTTTACACCATCACGATTAATGTGCATGACGTTTTGACCAGCTTGCAGCGTACCATTGGTAATGCGTCCAGTTGCAATTCTACCTTTGAAGTTGTCAGCGGTAATAGTGGTAATGAGTAACTGTAATGGTTTGGCTGGGTCACAGCTTGGTTCTTTGATATGTTTTAAAATCGCTTCAAATACAGGAGTGATATCAGTCATCTCATCCAGTTTGGGCTCTAAACCAGCTTTGCCCAGTTTGGCGGCGGCATAGATCACAGGGAAGTCAGCGGTCTCATCATCGGCGCCCAGTTCAATAAACAGATCAAACGTACGGTTGAGCACTTCATTAATGCGGGCATCTGGCTTGTCGATCTTGTTGATCACCACAATTACTTTTAGTTTCATGGCTAGGGCTTTGCGCAATACAAAGCGGGTTTGTGGCATCGGGCCTTCTTTGGCATCAATCAGCAATAAACAGCCGTCCGCCATTTTGAGCACCCGTTCTACTTCACCACCAAAATCAGCGTGTCCAGGGGTATCAATGATGTTGATTTTGGTATCATTCCACACGACGGAGGCATTTTTTGAGAAAATAGTAATACCGCGCTCTTTTTCTAGGTCGTTACTGTCCATAATCAGGTCCGTACCGACTTGTTCCTTACCGAGGGTAGTCTTGGTTTGGCGCAACAGTGAATCGACCAAGGTAGTTTTACCGTGGTCAACGTGAGCGATAATGGCGACGTTACGAATTGCTGGCATAAGGCCAGATTATAAATGGTGCTGACATTCGTGTCAAGCAGTGTATACTATAGGGCATGCGCATTCAACGTTATAGTTATTCGGCAGCTAAACTTGCCGCCAAACAGTTTGATACTATTGAAGCTGCCTTGCCCTTGCCGGATGATCCGGCGGTGACCTGGTTAGATCTGGACGGTCATTTAGCGACCAGTGATTTTCAGCAGTTAGCGACTGCCTTTAAGTTGCATCCAGTTGAAATTGAGGAGTTCGTGCACAAGCGCCATCGTCCGCGGATTGAGTTTTATACTGACCACATCGTGATTACCTTAAAGATGTTGCGCTTGAGTAATGCATCGAAATTATTTCAAAGTGAATCCGTCACCATTATTCTGGGTGACCACTATGTAGTGACGATTCAGTCCGGTAAGACGGGTGATGTCTTTGGGCCGGTGCGTGAAGAGCTGAACAATGATCATAGTCGCACGCGGACGTTGGGTGCAGATTATTTGTTATATCGGCTACTTTCCACCGTCGTGAATAGCTATTTTAGCGTTTTAGAAGTATTGGATGAACAAGTTGAGCAGCTGGAAGATGTCTTGGTTGAACAAACTGATCAAAATGCAGTCAATCGTTTGTATCGCATTAAACGTGAATTAGTTATTTTGCGTAAGGCAGTCTGGCCGTTACGTGAAGTTATCTCCAGTATCGAACGGACGCCGATTAAATTAGTGCAGCCAGAATCACAAGTCTATTATCGTGATGTCTACGAGCAAACAATTCAAGTAATTGATACGGTAGAGTCGTTGCGTGATCTGATGTCAGGGATGGTAGAAATTTATCTATCTAGTTTAAGTAACCGCATGAACGCCGTTATTAAAGTATTGACCGTGATTACGACCATCTTTATGCCATTAACCTTAATCGTTGGCATTTTTGGAATGAATTTCAAATACTTACCATGGCTAGATTCACCCGTGGCGCCCTGGGCAATCTTTGGAACGATGGCCGTAATTGCCTGCAGTATGATTGTGACGTTTAAGTATAAACGGTGGTTATAAAGCCTAACTTGGTTTCTCAATCCGGGCGTAGAATAGAGGATCAAACAGAGTGGCATCAGGAGTAATCCGTTTTTGTTGTGTCACACTAGCTTCGGGATGTCGGGTTTTGAAATCTGTCATTACACCTTCATTTTCTGCCGTATTCAGTGCGCAGGTCACATAGACAATGCGACCACCAGGTTTTAACGCTAACCATAAACCATTCAACAAAGCGATCTGTTGTTGTTTTAAGCGCTTGATTCTAGACACTGACCAATCTGCTAAATGTTTGGGACTGTGCCAGACATGTTTTTCGGAACTGCACGGTGCGTCTAATAAGATACCATCGTAATGTGCCGGTGAACGCTTAAACAAGGTTTCCGCTTTCCGGTTGGCGATGCGGATATTGCTATAACCTAATTGATCCACCGTGGTACGTAAACGATGTAAACGGGCAGCGGAGGTATCGAAGGCATCGAGTTCACCTTGGCCTTGCATTAGGTGCGCAATGGCAGCGGTTTTACCACCAGGTGCGGCACAAGCATCTAAAATGATTTCACCGGGTTGAGGGTTTAATGCCAGCACTGGTTTGAGTGAAGCTGCATTCAGGACATAAAAGTAACCTTCAGCTAGACCTGGTAATGTAGTACCAGCCGGGAATGCCTTTGGCCATAACCAGGCGCCTGGATACCAAGCTAAGGGCTCACTGGTAAATGTTAGTTCGTCTTGGTAGGCAGGATTAATCAGTAGTACCGGATCGGGATCATAATCCAACAATGGCAACTGCGCTGTGTAATATTCGATAAATCCCTCCTTACCTTTTAAGCTTGCCATAATCTGTTCGTAATACTATGGTATAGGTCATGAAACGTCTAGCGATCCTCACTACCACCATCAATCCAGAAACCATTGCTGAAATGATGGCGGCAGCCAGTGCTGAAATTCAAAAGCAGCAGGCAGCATTGGTGGCAACTAGTAAGACCTTGGGTTGCTTAGATATGCCCATTATAGCTAAACAACTTTTAGGGCGTGAGGACGTAGATGGTTTGATAGTGTTAGGTGCTGTCGCGAAAGGGGATACCCAGCATGATGAATTAGTGGTGAATACCATGACCCAAGCAATCATCCAATTATCTTTACAATACAATAAGCCTGTTGGCTTTGGTGTCATTGGACCCGGTGCGACCAAAGAGCAATTCAAAAACCGCACGTTAGAGTATTCCCAGCGTGCGGTTCAGGCAGTGATGCAAAATTTAGTCCTGCTCGGCTAACATCCGGCGCAAGTCGTACTTACGGCCAGCTTTGTCCCATTTGGCCAAAGTGCGTAAGCCCCCGGCGGAAACAGTTACGGTCATATACTTGCCGGTTGCTGGGTTCAACAAGCGGTGGTTTTGCAAGTTAGCATAGACACGACGTTTAGTGCGCCGTTTGGAGTGACTGACATGATAGCCCATCACAGAATGGCGTTTAGTAACAATACATTGCTTTGACATACCGGAGAAGTATACACTATCATTATAAAAAGACAAGTCTTTAATCGTATCAACCGAAAACCCTATGGAAAACCCTATGAATCATCAGTCCGTCTCCTATGCAGCCACTGCCGCCCTGGCGTTATTAGTAGTGTTTTTAGGGGTAAAAAGTTATGTAGCGTTGCATCCGCGCTCGTTACCATTGGAGCAAGCCACCGTAACGGTGTCTGGCGAAGGTGAAGCTGTCGGCATTCCGGATATTGCCACGATTACCTTTTCGGTGGTAGAACAGGGTGATACCGTGGCTGCCGTAACCGAAGCTA
>CAZSXL010000018.1:0-12147 GCA_964611225.1 uncultured Gammaproteobacteria bacterium | reverse complement strand
CCGCTGGATTAATCGATTCGCCAACTGTACCTAACACCCGTAACGAGGACAGATCATGTTGCGCTGGCCAGTCGGCTCCTAGGCGCATCAATGCTCGAATGGCGGTTGGGGCAGTATAAAATTTAGTGACTTTATATTCTTCAACTAATTGCCACCAGCGGTCGGCTGTGGGGTAGGTCATATACCCTTCGTAAAGGAACACGGTAGCAGCGTTGGAGAGCGGACCATACACTACATAGGTATGTCCGGTAATCCAGCCACAATCTGCAGTGCACCAGTAAACATCATCGTCCTGCAGATCAAAAATAGTTCGGGCAGTGAGATTGGCGTACACCAGATAGCCAGCAGTGGTATGTAGTACTCCTTTTGGTTTTCCGGTGCTACCACTGGTGTATAAAATAAATAGCGGATCTTCGGCGTCCATCACCGTGGGTGTACAGTCATCGGAAATATCCGGTTGTTGCATCGCTTCATGCCACCACCAGTCACGTGCTGCAGTCATGGTGACTGGGCTTTGGCCATGGTTGTAGACCAACACATGTTTAACGGTGGGGCAGTCGAGCAGCGCTTGATCCACCTTATCCTTTAATGGTACAGGCTTACCTTTATAAAATCCAACGTCGGCTGTGATTACGATGCTGGAATTACAATCATGAATGCGACTTTTTAATGCTTCCGCACTGAAGGCTGAGAACACTACTGAATGAATGGCTCCAATCCGTGCACAGGCCAACATGGCAATCGGCAACTCTGGGATAAATGGTAGAAAGATCGTCACTACTGTACCTTTTTGTACGCCCATGGTTTTCAGTACATTGGCGCAACGGTTTACCGCCAGCAGTAATTCCCGATAAGTAAATTGACGCCGCTGAGTAGAGTCTTCACCTTGCCAGAGGATGGCTAGTTTGTCCCCTTTGCCAGCCGCAATGTGACGATCAAGACAGTTGCTGGTAATATTGAGTTGCCCCCCTTTGAACCATTCAACGTAGGGTGCGGTGGTCTCGCCAATGTGCGACCAATCGTATTCCAACACCTTATCCCAGGGGCGGATCCAATCAATGTTGCGCCGGGCTTGATCTGCCCAGAAGGTTTCGGGATCGTTAATGGATTCTTGATAAAGCTGGTTGTATTCGGCAAGCTGCATAGCGATTATTGTAGCATTACTTGACCATTTCGGGACAGTTTGATAGAGTAGGCGAGCTTAATTAGAGTCTCCTCCTCTTTATATCCATATCAGGTTCCCGCTCATACGGGGGTAGGCCTGATGGGTGGGAGACGCAACTAAAGGTTATGAATCAACACTACGAGTTAATGTACATTGTGCCTGGTTCGGTTGAACTAGAACAAGTACCAACCATGAAGAGTCATGTCAATACCATGTTGACTGCCGCCGGTGCTACTCAGACCAGCGAGTTCGACATGGATCGCCGCCGCCTGGCTTATCCAATTGGTAAAGAAACCCACGGCTACTATCAGGTCGTCCAATTCGATGCCACGGCTCCAGCTGTGCGCGATTTCGATACTAAGTTACGGCTGGATAATCAGTTGTTGCGTTATATCTTAGTGAAAGCTAAGCCGATGACCAACGATGAAATCAAAGTGATGATTGCTGGTGAGAAATATGCGCGCAAACGTGCTGAGCCAGTAGCCGTTGCCGTTCCGGTGAAGCCTGATACTAAAACAGACAAGACAAGCGCTACTTCTTTAACACAAGCTGAGTTAGCCTTTGCTAATGCCGGCACTGTGCGTGTCGCCGAAGTAGAAGCTGAAGATCAACCAGTATCGATTGAGGAATTGGATAAGAAACTGGATGCCATTCTTGAAGATACCGATTTAGATAAAAAATTATAAATCTATGGATCTCAACAAAGTCATGCTCATTGGTCGGGTGACCAAAGAACCAGAAGTCCGGACCTTACAAACCGGCCAAGCCGTTGCCTCGTTTTCTGTGGCTACGAACCGCCAGTGGACAGATGCTTCAGGGCAAAAGCAAGAGAAAGCTGAATTTCACAATATCGTGGCCTGGCGCAAACTGGCTGAAATCGTGCAAAGTTATGTGAAAAAAGGAATGAAGATTTACATCGAAGGTCGGATGGAAACGCGGTCTTGGGAAGACCCCCAAGGCCAGAAAAAATACCGCACCGAGATTGTCTGCGACAATATGATTATGCTCGACGGTAAAGGTGGATCCGGATCAACTCAAGGGTCAGCTGCCGCACCCAAGCCAGTAGTGGCTGGTGATGCTCCTAACCCAGCCGTGAATACACCTGATGAAGAAATAAGTATTGAAGATATCCCATTTTAAATTTATGGCCATGCAAAAAAAACATCCTACCACCGGTAAACGGAACCGCTTCTACGTTAAAGACCTAGAATCGTTGAACTATGATGAGATTGATTACAAACATATCGAATTGTTACGTTTGATCATTTCTAACTATGCCAAAATCTTGCCAGGCAAACGCACTGGTGCCCATGCCCGGATGCAGCGGCAATTAGCCAATGCAGTCAAGCGCGCTCGTTACATGGCTTTAGTACCCTATACTCGCCGTTAGTATGCTGACGATGAATGATTTAAAGGTCGGTGTCATGATCGACCTCGACAACACTCCTTACCAAGTGGTGTGGTCTGATTTCATGCGCACGGCTCAACGTAAACCAGTGATGCGTACCAAATTGCGTCATTTGATCACCGGACAGGTGTTAGAAAAAACCTTTAAACCAGGCGATAAGATCGATGAAGCCGATATGCGGCGCAACCGGGCACAATTCATGTATCGTGAAGGCGACAATTTCAATTTTATGGATAACACTAGCTATGAGCAATTTGCCTTTACTAAAGAGCAAATCGGTAATATCGGCAACTACATTAAAGAAGGCGAAGATGTTGATGTCATGAGTTTTAACGATAAACCAGTAACGATCACCTTGCCGCCTAAGGTCAGCTTACGCGTCGTGGAAGCACCACCAGGAGTACGTGGTGATTCCAGTGGTAACGTCACTAAAAAGGTTAAACTAGAAACTGGCTTTGAAGCCGCTGTGCCGTTGTTTATCAACGAGGGTGATATTGTGCGCATCAATACCGAGACAGGTGATTACGTCGAACGGGTGAACTCATAACACCTACCCCGACCCCTCTCCTGTCTCTTGTTGCACTCGAGACGTCCTCTCCCACCTGGGAGAGGAAATTAATGAAAAAATTATTCAATTAATAACCCCAGGTTTTACACCTGGGGTTATTTTGTACAAAACATATCATAGCAACTCCTCTCCCAGGTGGGAGAGGATACTGCCTAAGGCAGAGGAAAGGGGTTAGGGGATAGGTGTAATCTGTGCTATAATCATATTTATGAAACGCACTAAAATCGTCTGTACCATTGGCCCCGCTTCCGAAAGTAAAGCTACCTTAGTCAAAATGATGCGCGCCGGCATGGATGTCGCTCGGCTGAACTTCTCACATGGCAGTTACGACAGCCATAAGTTGATCATTGCCAATATCCGGGCGGCCGCCAAGCAGGTGGGAAAAACTATTGCGATCATGCAAGATCTACAAGGTCCGCGCATCCGGGTGGGGGAAGTACATCGTGATGGGATTGAGCTATTACGTGGTGAGGCAGTGGTGTTTATTCCCCAGTCCTTTATTAATTACCGCCTCTTGATTACCGGTAAAGAAAAAATTATTCCACTCGGCTACGAGCAACTTTACAAGTTTACCAAACCAGGTAAGCACGTCCTAATCAACGACGGCTTGATTGATATTGAAGTCCAAAAAGTCAAAGATAAGTTTATTTACGGTAAAGTCGTTAAATCAGGGATGATTTTCTCCCACAAAGGGATTAATCTGCCCGGCGTGACCATTGAAGCGGATGTCATCACTCCAAAAGACAAAGAAGATTTGCAATTTGGGTTATCGCAACAAGTCGATTGGGTAGCGTTATCGTTTGTGAAAGATGCTAACAATGTTAAAGCCCTGCGTAAACTGATTGGCACTAAACCAGTGCAGATCATTTCCAAGATCGAGCGTAAAGAGGGTTTAACTAATTTTGATGAGATTTTGGAAATATCTGATGGCATTATGGTGGCGCGGGGTGATTTGGGGATAGAAATTAAGCCGGCCGATGTTCCTTTGGCACAAAAAGAGATTATCCAAAAATGTTTGTATGCCGGTAAGCCGGTGATTGTGGCTACGCAAATGTTGGAATCAATGGTGTTGAATCCCAGACCAACCCGAGCCGAGGTCTCTGATGTGGCCAACGCCGTGATTGATCATACCGATGCCGTGATGTTGTCTGGTGAATCCGCCTTTGGTAAGTATCCGGTCGAGAGCGTAACGATGATGGCAGATATTGTTCACAAAACTGAACAATCGCGCTATGATGATGTGCCGCTACATTATTTAAAACTGAAGCACGCCAGCATCGAGGATGCTATTTCGGTGGTGGCGGATGATTTAGCTGGGCAACAATTAGTAAAAGCGATTGTGGTACATTCTGTTTCCGGTCACGCTGCCCGGATGATCTCGCGTCATCGTCAAGAAAAACCGGTGATTGTTTTAACCAACCGGGCTAGTACTAAACAGCAGTTGGCGTTAAGTTGGGGGGTGCAGACATTATTAATTCCGACTTGCCGCACCCTAGACCAATTAATTCAAACCACGAGTAAAGTGTTGCTCAAAGCAAAACTAATAAAAACCGGTGAATACATCGTGTTGGTCACTGGCCAACCGGTTGGAAAAATCGGTGGTTCTAATTTAGTAAAACTACATCGCGTATGAAAGCTAAATTACCTTACTATCTCCTGGCCAGCATTTTTACCTTAGTGCCCTGGGTAGTTTCAGCTGATACTAGCTTATCCACGTTTATTGAGCAGACCGGTGAGTCTATTGATGATGAAGCTGGCTATGCCATGGCTGCCGGCGATATCAATGGTGATGGTTATGAAGATATGATCACTAGTGCTATCTACAATGATGATGGTGCTACGGATGCCGGAGCAGTTTATCTCATCTACGGTCGATCTACTGCCTTGGCTGACGCCTCGTTTTCTACCAGAATAGAATTCACCGGTGAAGCGGCTAATGATAACGCTGGAAATGCTGTAGCCACTGGTGATATTAATAACGATGGCTTTGATGATATCCTGATTGGTGCAAGGGCTAATGCTGACGGTGGTTTCAATGCTGGAACGGTGTACCTCATTTACGGTCAAGCCAACCATTTATCTTCTGGCTCTCTATCTACCCGCGTCCAATTCACCGGTGAAGCGGCTCGTGATGCTGCCGGCGTTGCTGTCACTACCGGTGATGTGAATAACGATGGTTATGCTGATATCTTAATTGGTGCCAACGGTAACGATGACGGTGGTTCCAGTGCAGGTGCTATCTATCTGATCTATGGTCAACCCAGTGCTTTTGCTTCTGCCTCACTGTCTACTGGTGTTGAATTCACTGGCGAAGTCGCCAATGATGACGCCGGCAATGCTGTAGCCACCGGTGATATCAATGCTGATGGCTATGATGATATCTTAGTTGGTGATAGCCATAATGATGATGGTGCTGCCGCTGCTGGAGCAGTCTACCTGATCTATGGTCAACCCAGTGCTTTTGCTTCTGCCTCACTGTCTACTGGCGTTGAATTCACCGGTGAAGCGGCTAGTGATAACGCCGGAAATGCTGTAGCCACTGGTGATATTAATAACGATGGCTATGATGATATTCTGATTGGTGCACTCGGTAACGATGACGGTGGCTCTTCTGCTGGAGCGGCGTACCTTATTTATGGTAAAGCTAGTACCTTGCCAGCTGGTTCGCTCTCTACCCGCGTCCAATTCACCGGTGAAGCGGCTAGTAATTTTGCCGGTCAATCTGTGGCTACTGGCGACGTCAATAACGATGGTTATGATGATATCCTGATTGGTGCATACACTAACAGTGACGGCGGCTCCTTGGCTGGAGCAGTTTATCTGATTTACGGTAGAGCTGCTAATTGGTCATCCACTGCGTTATCCACGTTTACGCAGTTCACTGGTGAAGCTGCCAATGATCTTGCCGGTCAATCTGTGGCGATGGGTGATTTGAACAATGATGATTTTATGGATGTGATGATTGGTGCCAACTACCGTGGTGATGGGGATGCCCATACGGGTTCTGTCTATTTGGGGTATCTCTATATTGATGGTGACGGTGATGGCGTAGCCGGGACGACCGGATTGTTGGCCACTGGCACAGATTGCAATGATGCTGACTCTGCCGTTTCCGCCAACCAAACCTACTATCTGGATGGTGATGGGGATGGCTACGGTGGTATCTCATTCAGCACCTCCGTCTGTTCCGCCACCGCTCCTACTAACTATGTCGCCAATTCCTCCGATCATAATGATTACGACGCTGATAATGATAACACTATCACCCCTGACGATTGTGACGACACGGATTCCACTATTGCTGCGAATCAAACGTATTACCAAGATAGTGATGGCGATGGCCTTGGTAATGCGGCCGTAACCACCTCAACCTGTTCGCTCACTCCACCAACCGGCTATGTCATCAATTCCAGTGATACAGATGATACGGTAGCGAGTGGTGACAGCGATAACGATGATGATGGTGTGGATGCGGATACTGATTGTAATGATGCCGATGCTACGGTCAGTGCCTACCAAACCTATTACCAAGATAGTGACGGTGATGGGCTCGGTAATGCTGCGGTGAGCACTTATGTCTGTTCCACTACAGTGCCTACTGGATATGTCACCAATGCAGGGGATGCTGATGATACGGACGATATCGTAGGGTATGGTGCCATTGAAATTGGTGGTGATGAGATCGATAATGATGGCGACAGTCTTATTGATGAGGTTAATACCTTGGCAGAAAACGGTGCACACCCTGAATATGGTGACGACGATGTGACTGCTGGGGATATCTATACGGCAGATATTAGTGATATTACCGGCACCACCAATGGTGATATTCTCGTCACCTATACCGACAACTCCGTCTACCAGTACGACATCTTCACCGTTACATCCACTAAAGATACGCTAGTGACCATGAAGCCAGATTCCAGTTTAGCAGTAGTAGTGCATCCCAAAGCCAGAAAAATTTCCTTGGTTAATGTCTTATCTGGAGAAGTCCTTAGTCAAAAAACTCTGAACGGTAAACCTCACTCGAAAGTAAAATTACTAGTGAAAGATTTACGCACGGATGATAAGTACGAAGCGATTATTGTGGCGAAACGTGGTACTAAAACTATTCATGTTGATCTCTTCTCGATCAAAGTAGCTAGCCTTAAATTGAAACTGCGAGATCAGACGGTAGAAAAACATAAAAAGATTCTACCCAGTAAAACTAAAGCCAAGAACAGCAAGGTTAAACTACGTCGGCAGAATGGTAAGGTCGTGCAGCAATATTCAGTGAATAAGAAGTACCATCTAGTGGATTAGTGGCCTTGCCTATTTTAGTGGGGGCAGGTACAATACGCGCCATCGTGTATTCATTAATTATTTGGTAAATTATGGCTCAAGATAAGCAATCTGCACACATTCTCTGGTTTAAAGAACTCACCATGGACGATGTGCCATATGCTGGTGGCAAGAATGCTTCGCTCGGAGAGATGTATCAAAACATGTCTGCGCAAGGGGTGCGGGTGCCGAATGGGTATGCCATTACCGCTTATGCCTATGAATACTTTCTGGAAAAAACTGGAGTCAAAGCTAAAATCAAAGACATTTTGCAAACTTTAAATACCCATGATTTGAAGAACCTGCAAGAGCATGGTCATAAAGTACGTGAAACCATTTTAGCAGCCGAGCTGCCCCAAGATTTGAAAGATGAGATTCAAACAGCTTATGCAGAACTTTGTAAACTAGAAAATAATGCCAGCGATAATTCAGGTGAAATGGATGTAGCAGTGCGTAGTTCGGCCACGGCTGAAGATATGCCGGACGCCTCCTTTGCGGGACAACAAGAAACATTTTTAAATATTCGTGGTGCCCATGATGTGATTGATGCCACTAAACGCTGCATGGCTTCTTTATTCACCAACCGAGCAATTTCGTATCGCGCCGATAAAGGGTATGATCATTTTAATGTATCATTATCTGTTGGTGTTCAAAAAATGGTGCGATCCGATGAAGCTGGTTCCGGGGTGATGTTCTCGATTGATACTGAATCTGGTTTCCAAAATGCAGTGTTGATTAATGCCGCCTATGGTTTGGGTGAAATGGTGGTGCAAGGTAAAGTAGAGCCCGACGAATACTACGTCTTCAAACCAACCTTGATGGATGGCGTGACGATGTCTGGCGAAAAAGTGAATTTCAAATACCGCCCGATTGTTGGTAAATCCCGTGGCCACAAAGAAGACAAGATGATCTACAGTAATGAAGGTAACTCGCCCGTTAAGGAAGTACCGGTGTCGGAAGAAGATCGCAAAAAATATGTACTAACAGATGATGAAGTCTTAGAACTGGCTTACTGGGCGTGTTTGATTGAAAAACATTATTCCAAACCGATGGATATGGAGTGGGCGAAAGATGGTATTAATGGGAAACTATATATTGTCCAAGCGCGTCCAGAAACGGTGCATTCTCAAGGGAACAATAAAATTCTGGAAGAATACCTAATGAAGGCTATAGGTAAGAAAATTGTGGAAGGTGTCTCTGTCGGTTCTAAAATTGGTCAAGGTAAAGTGCGGGTACTGAAAGACACTAGTCACATTCATGATTTTCAATCCGGTGATGTATTAGTCACTGAAATTACAGATCCGGATTGGGAGCCGATCATGAAAATTGCGTCAGCCATCGTTACCAACTCTGGTGGCCGCACTTCGCATGCTGCCATCGTATCGCGCGAGTTAGGCATTCCGTGTGTGGTGGGTAGCAAAACCGCTACCACTACCTTAACGACTGGCCAGGAAGTGACGGTATCGTGTGCTGAAGGTGAACGGGGCTATGTCTATGAAGGTATTGTTCCATTTGAAATCAAGAAAACTGATTTAGGTGCTATCACTACTCCAAAAACTGACATTATGCAAATTGTCGGTGACCCATCCCGTGCTTTTGACTTTGCCATGATCCCAAACAAGGGGGTTGGCTTAGCTCGTTTAGAAATGATTATCTTAAACGCCATTAAAGTGCATCCCTTAGCGTTATTACATTTTGATGAACTAACCGATGAAGCCGCTAAAGCCCAGATTGCTGAACTGACCCGAGATTATAAAGTAAAATCAGATTTCTTTGTGGATCTATTAGCCACTGGTGTTGGTCGGATTGCGGCGGCGTATTCTCCGCATCAAGTGATTGTGCGCTTGTCTGATTTCAAATCGAATGAATACGCCAATTTGGTTGGTGGTCGTCAATTTGAACCGCATGAAGAAAATCCGATGATCGGTTGGCGCGGAGCATCACGTTACTATTCAGCCGAATACAAAGCTGCCTTTGCGTTGGAATGTCAGGCGATGAAACGGGTGCGTAATGAGATGGGATTAACGAACATGAAGTTGATGATCCCATTCTGTCGTACGCCGGAAGAAGGACGCAAAGTAATTGAGGTCATGAAAGAGAATGGCTTAGTCCAGGGCGAGAATGGCTTAGAGGTGTATATGATGTGTGAAATCCCATCCAATGTGATTTTGGCCGAAGAGTTCATCAAAATTTTTGATGGTTTCTCCATTGGTTCAAACGATCTGACACAATTAACCCTAGGCTTAGATCGTGATTCTGGTTTGGTAGCGCACATTTATGATGAACGTAACCCAGCCATAAAAATATTACTAGCCCAAGCCATTAAAACCGTCCATGCGGCTGGTAAAAAGATTGGTATTTGTGGTCAAGCACCATCCGACTTTCCAGAGATTGCTGAGTATTTAGTGGAACAGGGGATTGATACCATGTCCCTCACGCCTGACACTTGTTTGAAGACCTGGATCAACGTGGTGGAACACGAGAAGAAAGTTGGGAGATAACCCCCTTCCCATCTTTCACTACGTTCAAGAATCCCTTCCCCACCCCCTGCTCCGCCGTAGCGGCTTCGCAGAGGCGAGTGGGGCAGGGGTTATGCTGATACTCTTCCATTTTAAACATAATTCCTCTCCCAGATGGGAGAGGACGTCTTGAGTGTAACGAAAGACAGGAGAGGGGTTACTCCAACGTCACCGTATCAAATACAAAGCCATCTTCATCGATAGCTTCCAGTGCCAGGGTATCAGTACTGATCGTTAAGCCAACAAAGTGATTTTCAGATAAGAAGAAAGCCGATTCAGGTATTGGAGTACCTTCCGGATATAGGGTATTACCACCGCCCCCAGTGACGATATACTGCACTTCATTGATTGGATCAAACCGCTCATAGGAGTGATCGTGTCCATTCAGTACCAAATCTACATTATGTTCTTCAAATAGTGGTACGAGCGTAGTTTGCATGTCCACAGTGCTACCATGACTGCCGGAGCTATACGGGGGGTGGTGGAAAAAGACGACCACCCATTTTTTACTTGTATCACCCAAGTCATCATCTAGCCAGTTATACATCGTGCTGCTGACACTGTAATCAAGGTTAGAGTTGAGGGATACAAAGTGGGTGTTATCGTAGTTGAATGAGTAGTAATCTTCATCATCACCATTGGTGGGGGTTTCAAATAGCTCTTTGTAGGGCCCGGCCAGTTCAGTGGTGTAGTCGTGGTTTCCAATGGAACCGTAAAATGGTACTTCGGACAGTAAGTTGGAATAGACAGTAAAAAATTTATCAATAAACTCTTGTTCGGTACCGGAATCGTAGACGATGTCACCCGTATGCAGGAATAACTCTGGATCCCATTTAGTCATTTCCATGCCTACTTCGTATTGGGTGGTTGTACCTACTCCTGAATCTCCAAACACGGCAACACGCAGTGGATCGTCATTAGTCACATCCTTTTGAGTGCGGAAGGTATGCACCTGTGTTAAAGCTTCACCAGAACTATCTTCCAAATAGTATTCGTACTGGTATCCTCGTTTTAAGCTGGTGAGACGATAACGGTGTTCAGTATCCGCAATGTCTTCAGTTTGCGATTTCCAGTTCGTGGCACCAACCTGATGGTAGTACAGTGTGACGGTTTGAGATGTATCCGTTCGAGCTAAAATAGTTACCGCGTGTTTGGTTACGCGCTGTAGGTAAGGTTCAATGGTGAGACCGGAATCCGTCAGTGTGGCCTGAGATATAAACGGAAGCAGGCTTATTAGTGCACTGAAGGTGAAAAATGTTGCTTTGTTCATATAGAATTCAGTATACGGCCATCTTGCCAAGCGGTCAAAAAAATGGTAGAATTAATCTCTTATTAGGTCAATTGATATCCTCTCATGCCTAAACGTGTAGTTGAGCCAGGTCCAAAACGAGGGTCGACATCTGCAGCGGCTCATGCGGAGTGGAGAGAGGTTAGAGAGCGCAAAGCTAAAGCGGTCGTGCGGATTTTTTTGTTGCAAACGCGTTCTCCAGAAATGATCCCGGCAGATGCGGATCCGCGCACTATTGATTTAGTGGATATGATCTTAATTCGCAAGGGTCCTGGGAGTAATGAAAACCAGTTAATGCCGGTGGGTGGTAAAGTGGATGACGGCGAAGACATTGATCATGCCGTGGTGCGTGAATCGGTTGAAGAAACCCATTTGCGGTTAGTACCAGACAGCGTCAGGCGTTTTACCACTATTCAGACTTACCGTTTTCGGCATACTTCCCAAGCACATGGTAATAATGTCACCAACAAGTTACGACGGGCGTATTTTTTTGAAGGTCAGTTATTACCACAACCACATGATGTACCGTATGTGTTAGATCCAGAAGAAGATAAAATCAAGAATTTTGAACGACTATCCTTCCAACAATGTGCCGAACTATTTTCCACTGGTAAAATTACCACAGAACATGGTGAGGCTGATGTGCTAGATAGTTTAGACCTGCGGCCAGAGGCACGCGCTAAACATGAAGTGGAAACCGATGTAGGTAATCTTTACAATGTTCAGCAGGAAACTTTACTACGTTTTCGTTTGGTTGAGGCTGAAAAAAAGTTAGTGGTGCTAGGCAGATTATTCCATCAACCAGCGAGTCCGGCAATTTGGGAGCATACGCAAGAATTTGCTGGGTTGCAGAGTCAACGCGTTGATGACATCTAGAAT
>CAZSXL010000017.1:0-12332 GCA_964611225.1 uncultured Gammaproteobacteria bacterium | reverse complement strand
ACAATCGTATCCAAATCGCCTTCCATAATTTTGGGCAGGTTGCTCCAATTGGCTTTGATGCGATGATCCGTCATGCGATCTTGGGGGAAATTGTAAGTCCGAATTTTTTCTGAGCGATCACCGGTGCCAATTTGTGAGCGCCGCATCTCACTATTTTTTTGCCGATCAGCTTCTAACTGCATGGCCAACAACCGAGATTGCAACACTTTTAAGGCCTTGGCTTTATTTTTATGTTGGGATTTTTCATCTTGGCAAACCACGATCATACCGGTGGGTAGGTACGTAATTCGAACAGCCGAGTCAGTAGTGTTCACGCTTTGGCCACCATGACCACCAGAGCGAAACACATCAATACGCAGGTCGTTAGGATTAATCTTGAAGTCGACCTCTTCTGCTTCTGGCATCACCGCCACGGTCACTGTGGAGGTATGTACCCGGCCAGCCTTTTCGGTTTCCGGTACGCGTTGCACCCGATGCACGCCAGATTCATATTTCATGTGTGAATAGACTTTTTGGCCGGTGATTTCAAAAATGATTTCCTTGAAGCCACCAATTCCAGTGCGGCTGGAACTAATGACACTTACTTGCCAGCCTTTATTGGCGGCATAAAGGGAATACATGTGGAATAGTTCGCCAGCAAATAAACCGGATTCATCACCGCCGGCTCCAGCCCGGATTTCAAAAATAGTATCTTTCAGATCTAGTGGATCCGCTGGAATTAAAGCAATCTGAATCTCGGTATCTAGGTTAGCCAATTCCGTCCGCAACCGTTCGGCTTCTTCTTTAGCCATGGCAGTAAACTCAGCATCTTCGTTGGCAGTGATGGTAGACTCGGCTTCCTCGAGTGCACTAGCGACCGCTTGGTAGCGATCAAACAAGGTCATTTTGCTTTTGAGTTCGTCGAATTCTACCGCCAATTTTTTCAGTTTGCTGACATCACTAATCACCGCCTGATCTTGCAATGCTAACTCTACCTCGCTAAAACGAGCACGGAGTTGGGTCATTTTTTCTGCAATGTGTTTGATCATAGACAAAACCCACTGGTTAGCAGTGGGTTGAGATAATGCGCGTCGTTAAGACTTGAGGGCAGACTTAGCCGCTTTCTTGGTATCTTTGGCCGCCCGCTTAGTGGTTTTGGATTTACTGCGTCCAGCTCCAGCCACTTTGGCTTTTTGGCTGCGTTCTTCAAATTTCTCAACGCGGCGAGCCGTATCCACAAACTTCTGTTTACCAGTAAAGAAAGGATGACAATTGGAACAGACCTCAACTTGAATAACTTCCAGCGTTGAACCAGTCGTAAAGCTGTTGCCGCAAGAGCAGGTCATGACAGGGGCTTCGTAGTATTTAGGGTGTTTAACCCTTTTCATACTGGAATAAGATAACACAGCTGTGTGGTAGCGTCAAGTGGCTACACCTACCCCCGCCCTTGGGGGCGACCCCTTCCTATTTCAGGAAGGGGTTTTAATTTTTTTGAAAACAAATCCCCCTTTTCCTGCATAGGAAAGGGGTTAGGGGATAGGTGTGATCAGAACCCGGCGTACTGGCTGCAACCCTTTTTCACCAGGTTATCCGCTACATCATAGCCATAGGTAGTGGACCAGTCTGCTAGCCGTTTGCCCAGTAGCTCGTTACCGATATTGGTATCGTAGGCACCTAAGACTTCAGCTGCAAACTTGGCTTTGCGTTCATCAGCCGAATCGACAGAGTCACCAAAATCAAAGCCTTGGTAATCGACGGTGGCAGCATTGACTGAACGATTGACTAGGTCAGTCACATTATCGGGTAGGCCGGCACTTAAATTAAATTTATAGACGGCAAAGGTTTTTAGTTTATCGGCGCGATCTTGATCACCAAACAAGGTCACTAGAGTTGGTGTCAGACCTTGTTCAGCCAATAACTCTTGACTGTGACTAATATTTTGCCAGGAGACAATGGCACACTCTTCTTTATAGATTTTAACCCCCCGGGTTTGCAGGGCAGCCGTATCTACTTGGCTATTGAAATAACTATTCATGGATTCAGCTTCCGACAAATCAGCATCATCGGTATAGCCGCCCGTAAACACGACCGAGTTTACACCATTGACTTCGTTTTCTACATAGTTCGCCACCTGCTTAATATATTTTTGGTAGGTCGGGTTATCTTTCACCGGTGTGCCATACCCGGCTACAATCACGGTGTGATGACCAGTGTGATCCAAAATCGCTTTGGCGTTTTGAATACTATCCACACCCGACTGGATTTTATCAAACGCCGCGCAGCCCGATAGTAATAGACTCAAACCCAATAAGGTGGCTAGGTGATATTTCATGTAGATAGTATAGCATACAATCCAGCTATCTAGCATTTTTTAAGTGAATTAGACTAAAGATAATTGCGCCCAGTAGGCTTAGTCCTAAAAGAGGAATGGCAGGGAATAGTATGGCTAATACCCAATCACCGGGATAACCAATGTCGGCCCCTGGTAGGGCGATCGTTTTTATCCACTTTACTTGTTCAGGATTCACCCACCAGTGATGATAAACTACGACCGCAATCATCCCCAGCAAAAACGCACTAAGGTGACTGCATAGAAATTTAACATTGTTCATAGGTTTCGTGATATTGAATTAGGAATTTATATACCATGGCCCCAGTTTTTGTCCCATCTGGACAGTCACCACAATCACTAACAACAACCACAGCAGTAAAATATCAGCCGCCGATTTATTATCTGGGTATTGCTCTTTGTAGTGCTTATAGCCAGCTTGAAAGGCACGCGCTAATAAGATAATCCCAAAGATCATGCCAAACCCAATCATTAAGGTATTCATGATGCGAATGATATCGACGTCACCATCTGTTGACCAAGTGAAGAACCAGGCAATAGGAGAGAGCGATAACAATACTACTGCGGTGGTCGCAATGCTGGCGCCGACAAACAAAATCAATTGCAATAACGTTAGGCGCGAACCGCGAATGGAACTAAAGACGTACAAAGCTGGTAGGCACAGCGCTTGTGAACCAAAAATGAGCACGATCATTTTCCACATTAAGATCAGTGCATGCCACCAATGCGGGAAGGGGATACTCATCACCGCGCCAAAGACGGCTAAGCCAACCAGGCTCAGCAGCAGCAATTCAGCTACTTGTAGTGGGGTTAATTTTTTATTGAGAATGCGTTCGAATAATGCTGGTTGTTGCTTTAGCAGCAGATTAGATGTAGGGAGTATGTTCATATGGTTGATTATTAATCTATTAAGTTTATTAATTCATTAAAGACGTTGCCGCTGTTTGCTCTGGCAATGGGCACGCTGCCATGGACGGGATCAATCACGCCTACCCACGGGCGTAACAACCAACCCAGCTGCACAAACACTAGCCCATACACAATCAGCCACACTACCGGCAAGATTAATTTACGTTGCCAACGATATAAACTGAGTAAGGCTAATAATCCAGAACCAATAAAGAACGCGATCGTTGCCACCAACACCTGATCATGATTTAGCGGATAGATAATGTAGAAGGCCAGAATAGTACTCAACGAACATAAACCCAGCGCAGTGATCGCTAACAAATTAAGCGCTACCGTCCAAATTTCCTTGATGGTAGCTTTAACCCCGGTGAGCCAACTCAACATTAATAATGTAGTGAAGGAAATGATCAGCGCCGCGCCCATTAAGAACGGCAGTTTGATGAGCACGTAGATGATTTGGATACCACCAATAAACGAACCGAGTGCCGCTCCAAAAATACCAGCGAAGATGACAGTACAAAGCGTTGCCAAATAAGGAGAGATGAATTCGCCGTGTAGCAAACGGGAAACAGCGGCTGGCAACTGGTTGAGTTGTTTTTTCTGGCGGATAGACCAGACCAGTAGAATAAGTAACAGTACTAGTGCCAAACTAAGTAAAGTAAATAAACGCAGATTGGGGTAGGAGTGATACTGAATATGCACAGCGTAATCCGCTGGGGGAGCGACTGTATGAGCCGGCTGAAACAATACCACGCGTAGACTGGGTGTGAGACTAGCATCAATGTCGCTAATATCAATCGAATGACTGATGAGTTTGGTAGCTTGATGTCCGGCAATGGGTTTATTGTAAGCATCCCACAGTTCTACATAATAACTATTCAGTGGCCATGATGTCGGTAACTCCACCGTATCCCATTGGTACTCTTGGGTTGGCTCCAATGCCAGTACCGCCTGATTAGTAGGGTACACATTAATTGTATCAATGGTGGTTGGTACAATGCGGGTAAGGATGGTGTTAGCTTCTGGATGCATGTTAATTCGAGGTATCATAGATGGAATCGCTGAGAGCGCTGAAGTAGCCAGCTGAAAACGCTGAACTAATTCATCCCCTCAAGCTGTTGCGTTATTTGATTAATGGTTTGTTTGCTTGATGTGTACTGCTCCAATTCTTCTGTAGTAGGTTCCCGCAACAAAATTTCTTGATAGAGCAATTTAATTTTCTCCTGGCGTTCAGTGGAGGTGTATAATACGGCGCGCACTTCGGACATATGTTCGTAAGAGCGTGTGGTCGCATAAAACTGATAATCCTTGTCTTCTGGTCGGCGGCCGAGAATATCGACATAAGCGGTATAGATATCCACTTTCCACGGTACAACATCTAATGTTCCCGTGCTATTCACACCAGAAATACTGAAACTAGTGATGGGCAAGCAGACTAACAATCCGGTGGTAAGCACTTTACGGTAGAGGTGAGTACCATCTTTCCATAAGCACAGCACATAATAACTGAGATGAGCGATGGCTAAGGCAGCTAATGCGTAAATAAACCATAGATAACCGGATAGTGGCGATACTTGGTGACACAACGTACTGGGAGCCGTCGTGAGGTCACTATCTAATAGATACAAACATTGGTTGAAGAGTTGTTGTTCAAATAACCCGGCTTCACGCCAGGCAAAGACAATCATTAAACTGACGGCAACTAAAATAAATAATTGACGGTAAAATAAACTGAACTGTTTACGGAAGAGCAGCAATACAACTATACAACTAAGACCAAATAAGCCGTTATAGATGATCGTTTCAAAATTATTAATATCCAATGCGATCGTCACGCAGGTGGCTACAAACCAACCCAGACTAAGCGCTACGACTAGACCCAGACGTCGAGCCAGAGAAATAATAGATAATTGCCACTTCACTAGTAATAGTGTCACTAACACCAAGCCGCCGGCCCACCACCACAGCAACAATTGATCAGACACTAAACCTAACAGGGTGCTGGCCGCGAAGTAATGTAATAGGTATAGCGGAATAATTCCGACTAGTAATAAAATGAGCGCAATCCAATCAGCGTAGGCGGCTAACCAGGGATGCACTTCGGCTAGTTGTTTGGCGATCTGTTCCGGATCACCTAAACGTTGCTTGGCTTCGGTTAAAGCAGCGTCCGGCTCATAGCCAAGCTTCACCAGTTCATCGGCGCAATCCTGTAGATGGCTATCTAGTTCGTCTCGCCACACTTGCCGGAGCATACCAGTATTGATTAACTAATCATTTTAACTAACAATGGCGTTCATGGCTGAAGCAAATGCTCCCCACTCCAGTTTTTTTTCGCTCAAGACTTTGCGTCCTTGTACCGTCAGATCATAGTATTTGCGTTTTCGTCCACCGGCTTCTTTCCAGAAAGCGGTTAGTAACCGGGCTTGTTCTAAGCGATGCAGCAGGGGATACAAGGTACCTTCACCCATTTTAAGCACTTGGTCGCTCATAGCTTTAATGCGCTTGGCTATTTCATAGCCATATATGGGCTCTTCGGATAAGACTGATAAAATCAGAATATCCGAAGAGCCTTTTAGGAGTTCTTTGTTGATTTTGGTCATATGGAACAATTTACCATACATTGGTATCCGATGCAAGTACTGGTAGGAATATTATAGACATATTTAACCTATTGTGGTAGATTACTCCAGCATTAATTAATCATACCTGGGCATTGCAGTGATTAGGACCTGGCATCCCGCCATTGGCAGGATAGCTCCAAATCGCCGCTTGGGTAGTAGCTAAAGGTAATACAAGTATTATGTCCAACACCGCACAACAGGCGGTTGTGGTAGAAGAGATGCTGCAAGCCGGCATGCATTTCGGCCACAAACCGTCCAAAAAACACCCAAAGATGGATCGTTTCGTCTTTGGTACCAGACAAGGGATTAACATCATTGACCTCGAGCGCAGCAAAGAGCAGCTTGATGCCATTTTGCCGTCGATTGAAGAGATGGCCGCGATGGGTAAGACTATTTTGTTTCTTGGCACCAAACGTCAAGCCCAAGCTATTGTCCGCGAAGAAGCGGAAAAAATTGGTACACCGTTTATTGTGGAACGCTGGCTGGGTGGTTTATTGACCAACTTTGGTCATGTCAGTAATTCCATGAAACGTCTGACTAAATTGAAAACCGAGAAAGAGCAAGGTTTATGGGAAGGTCGTTATACCAAAAAGGAACAGTTAATGTTTGAACGTGAAATTGAAGACTTTACCAAGCTGGTAGGTGGCGTTGAGTTGATGACTAAATTACCGGACGCCTTGTTTGTGGTTGATTGTAAAAAAGAGAAAACGGCTGTTAAAGAAGCCAACAAGTTGAACATTCCAGTGATTGCGATGGTGGACACCAATGTCAATCCAGACAAAATTGCTTATCCGATTCCCGCCAACGATGACGGTGTGAAATCGATCCGTTATGTAGTGCAACAAGTAGCTGCTGCCGTTGCGCGTGGCCAGGTCGCCTTTGCCGAGAAGAATGCTGCGATTGCTGCCGCTGCCGTTGCAGCCAATAATACTAAGTAAACCCAATAAGATTATTCTATGGCTGTTGATACAAAATTGATTGCTCGATTACGTGAACAAACGGGTGCCGGTGTCTTGGATGCTAAAAAAGCGTTGCAAGAGGCGAATGATGACTACGATAAAGCAGTAGAAATTCTGCGCAAGCGTGGCCAAAAAGTAGCCGCCAAAAAAGCTGATCGGGTCGCTTCCGAAGGCTTAGTCGAAGCCTATGTGCATGGCCAAGGTCGCGTGGGTGTGTTGGTAAAAGTGAATTGCGAAACGGATTTTGTAGCGCGGACCGATAAGTTTAAAGAACTAGCCCACCAGTTAGCCTTACACATTGCCGCCTTTGATCCAACCTATATTAATAGTAATGATGTGCCAGCAGATGTGATTGCCAAAGAAAAGGATGTCTACCTAGAGCTACTCAAAAAAGAGGGCAAACCTGCTGACGCGATTGAAAAAATTATGGTGGGTAAGCTGAACAAATATTTCAGCGAAGTCTGTTTATTGAATCAGGCCTTTGTGATGGATGATAAGCGTAGCGTGCAAGATATCATCAACGAGAAAATTGCCGAGCTGGGTGAGAATATCCAGGTGTCGGCTTTTAAGCGTATTACCCTTTAACGTTACAGCGCCATGGGTTGGTTGTATTACCTGATTCCAAGCATCCTGGCTATTGCCGCGCTCGCGGTGCTGGTGGTGATTTATGTGCGTAAATTTCCGAAGGCTTCGGCGCTTGATTTAGAAGCGATGCCAGCGCACCGGCAGCACCAACGCAAAACCAGTTTGGTGGAAGAACGTTTGCGGCGCAAAGCGGCTAGTTGGCGCTTAAGCTTGCGGGTTTTTTTCAAACCCATCGGAGCTGTCATTACCAAACTGCTGCGTAGTATGTTCCGCGGTTTAGTGGAAAAAGAGCAGCGTTACCGAGCAGAGGCCAAAGGTGTGATTAGCCCAACCGCTGAATCTGTTACCATCGCAACCAATGTGACCACTGCTGTACAAGAGGGTGCCGCTTTATTGCTGGAAGATAAACTAGCTGAAGCAGAGAAGAAATTTATCGCCGCCATTGGTGCCGATAGTCGTTGTTTGGATGCGTATCGTGGTTTAGCCAGAGTCTATGAAGCCCAAAAAAATACTAGTGACGCTATTGCCACGCTCCAGTTTATGGTACAATTGGATCCGAAAGATGAAGCCATTTACCGCGAGTTAGGGGAGTTGCAGATTAAGGCAGAGAAGTATGAGGATGCGTTGGAATCCTTTGAGCAAGCTCTAGAATTGGGCCCAAACAATCCAAAAAACTTGGATGTGTTTATTGAAGTGGCCATACTAAACAAGTTGAAGTATAAAGCGCAAAGTACCTTAGACAAACTGACCACAGTGAATCCAGAGAACAAAAAACTGGCGAAGTATCAAGAACAGATTGACGCCTTATGAGGTTGTGAACTGTAGAGACTAGTTGCTATTGTTGCCCGGAGTAATTCGGGCGGCGTCTAGATAGCGACTGGTTTGTGCGGTAGCACAGCAAGTGCCGTTGTAGCTCATCTGGTAGAGCACCCCCATGGTAAGGGGGAGGTAGTCGGTTCAACCCCGACCAACGGCTCAAAGAAAACCGCCTATTCCAGGCGGTTTTTGGTTTAATTTGTTGGGTGAATGTGCTATTATAAAGTGGTTATGGCTAAGAAAAATGCAGTCGTTATCTACCAAGCAAAATCTGGAGCAATTGAGCTACGGGGTGATTTTAGTAAGGAAACGATCTGGGCAACTCAGGCTCAAATTTCCGAAGTGTTTGCTACGGAACGCTCTGTTGTGACGAAACATATTCGTAATATTCTGAAAGATAAAGAACTTGACGAACGTTCAGTATGTGCAAAATTTGCACATACTGCGGATGATGGAAAAACCTACCAAGTGCAATATTACAATTTAGATGTAATCCTTTCGGTTGGTTATCGTACAAATTCCACAAGAGCCATTCAATTCCGCCAGTGGGCAACTAAAACACTACGTGCTCATATTATCAACGGCTATACCATCAATAAAGCTCGTATTAAGTATAACTACGAGACATTCTTACAATCCGTAGCAGATATCCAAGCCTTATTGCCAGATAATAACGTAATTGATCCGAAAAATATCTTGGAGTTGATCAAGGAATTTGCTAGTACCTGGATGTCCCTTGATGCCTATGATCGAGAATCCTTAACAGTAAGTGGTGTTACGAAAAAATCAATCACGCTCACCGGCCAACAATTAACGGATGCTATTAGCAATTTACGTACTGAACTGATCAAACAAGGTGAAGCGACTGATCTATTTGCTCAAGAAAAAACCAAACACAGCGTTGAGGGAATTATTGGTAATGTCATGCAATCGTTCGGTGGCAAACCAATCTATCCCACAATCGAAGAAAAAGCCGCCCACTTACTCTACTTCATGGTAAAAAATCATCCGTTCGTTGACGGTAACAAACGCTCCGGCGCTTTTGCGTTTGTCTGGTTTTTACGTAAAACCAATGTTACCGGCACGAAAAATATTAACCCAGCATCACTGACCGTACTCACATTGTTAATTGCCGAAAGTGATCCTAAAAAGAAAAATCAGATGATTGCGTTAGTCACAACGTTATTGGCTATTAAAGGTTCTTAACTAACAGATACTCCAACCAACGGCTCAAATTTATGGCTAAACATCACCTTACCGGAACAGATAAAATCAGCGGCAATCATACTACTTTGATTGAGCCGGCTGTATTACCATATTCATTTTGATAAGCGAGAAAATACTGAAGCTACTCAGTCCGTTAGTCACTCACGCAGAGAGCGGCGATAATATTTTTTTTGAGTTTGGACGATCTAATCTTGTGTAAGAATAATTTTACTGAGGATAGAAAGATCACTAATAGAACTAATCGTCCAGTTCAGAATAGCAATCAGCAGAGCAGCGACCATACCTGCGCCAATGGCGTAGCCGACACCATTGAGAATAGACATCAACAGACTGCGTTTGAAAGACAGCTGCTTTTTCAGCTTGCCGTCAATTTGGTTTAAGTGCTGGGTGAGCGTAGCTAGTTGCTGTTCAAGTACTGGCTCTTTTTTAGCAATTTTTTTCATTACTACTATTGTACCACAGCAATAGAGTGTGTCATAATCTAAGCAATGATTCAAAAGTTTCGTTTGTATTTTTTTGCTCTGATATGGTCAGTTGGATTTTTGATGGCTGTACCACATTTTGTGTTGGCGGCTACCTTTACCGTCAATTCGCCAGATGATACCAATGATGCCACTTGCACTAATCCGTATGTCAATGCCGCCAGTGATTGCACGCTTAGAGAGGCCATCAACGCGGCCAATGCTACTGTTGCGGCCGACACCATTACCTTTGTAGTCGATGCCTCGTTTCAATCTAATGCTAGTTATTACTCCTCAAACCAGTATACCTTCACGGTTGCTAGTGCCTTCAATGCCTTAAGCCAACCGGTCACCATCACCGGCGTGAGCAGCTGGGATAATAGTGCTAATCGTCCTGGCATTCGTCTATATTCCACCACCACCACCTTTGATGCTTTCACCTTTAGTAGTGGCGCCGCCAACAGTAAGATTCAAGGTTTAGAGCTGCAAGGTTTTCGTAATGGCATTGCCATATCAGGCAGTGGAGTAACGGTTGGTACGGATTGTGACGGTACAACGGATGGTACAGAGCGTAACGTCGTGCACGGCGCAAACAACATCGGCATCAATGTGTCTGGTAGTAATGTTTTGATTGCCGGAAATTATGTTGGTCTAGATGATGATGGTACCACTAGCAATCAGGTGGGGAATTCAAGTATCACTATTACCGGAGCCAGTGCCGACAATGCGGTTATTGGCTATCGTGACGCTACTAGTAGTTGTACCGCCGCTCAACAACGTAATGTACTAGCAGGCGCAAGCCATACCAGTACTGGTGCAGCCATTACGGTAGTGGGCGCGGGAACGATTAATGAATCTGGTGATAGCACACTAGCACCCAACGGCACGCTGATGGCTGGTAATTATATTGGTGTAGATGTGACTGGTACGTTACCTCGTGGTGGAGTATTAGGTGTTTATGTGACGACCAACGCCACTAGCACAACCATTGGCACGGATGGTGATGGCAGCAATGATAGTTCAGAAGGGAATGTGATTTATGCCGCTGGTACGGGTGTGTACATCTTGCAAACTGGTAATAACCGCATCTCTGGGAACAGTATTGGTGTGACGAGCGCTCGAACGCAAGTGATTAGTACTGCTTTAGTGCAGGGGATTAATGCTCGCGGCAATAATAATATGATTGGTTGGTGTGATACCAGTGTGGATGCCACCTTATGTAACAATGCTGGTGTGCTGGCTGATCAGGCTAATGTCATTGGTGGAGCTGTTAATGATGGTATCCGTTTGGGCTTGGGTTGCAACACCTGCAAGGTGTATGGTAATTGGATCGGCGTTGGTAGCGATGGGACGACGGATCTGGGCAATGGCAACAGCGGTGTCTTTATCCATCGTTCAACCTCCGGTATCCGCATTGGTGGTAGCGGCTCTAAAGCTAATACTATTAAATACAATACTACCGGCATTATTGCAGATGGTAACTTTATTGGTGCGTCCGGCTTAGGTCTAACCTCTTTCCAACATGCCATTACAGGTTTAGTGATTGATGGAAATACGATTAGTCATAACGACGGCGCTGGGGTGTATTTATATTGGACTAATAATTACGACACTACTGCAGGTGCGGATATTACCATCCAAAATAATACGGTCAATCAAAATGGGGGAGTCGGTGTTGAAGTGATTGGTGGCTCACCAGACATTACGGGCAATACGATTCAATCGAACGTGAACAGCGGCATTGTACTGAAACCTGGTTTACTGTACTACGATAGCACTAATGAAGCCATTGCTAGTGGTGATCCGCAATATGCCAGCGTAAATTTATTAGCTCAACCCAGTATTACTGGTAATACCATTACGGGTAATACTACGATTGGTATTGCCCAAATTGACACTGCGGCTAGTAACGTTGCCACACTGTATGCGGATAATACGTTTTCCAGTAGCGATACCCAGACGGCTGTCAGCCAAAGTTGGTATGGGGCAGCTAGAGTGTTAACGGCCACGAGCCAGACTTTATCCGCCTCAGCTCAAGCGGGTACTACACTGATATTGACGACCACCAGTGGCAGTACGAGCAGTGCACTCGTTAGTGCCATTAATTTGGCAGATGTTAGTACGTGGTTTCAGTTAACGGATTACACGGTATCAGCGACAGGTGTTAAAACCTCGGTTAATCCGTATGCCATTACTGCTAGTGGCACTTACCGATCACAAACAGCCGGCCAATATACTTTTGATGGCAGCAGTGGTCGCTTTCAACTAGGTCAAGTATTGGCCAGTACCACTCCAAGCACACCGACGACAGTGTTGCCGACTAGCAGTGCCACTGGGGTTAGTCTGACACCCACCTTACAAGCTAGCGGTTATAGCGATAGCGATAATACACAGGCCAGTGCTACTTGGCGCATTTATAGTGACG
>CAZSXL010000016.1:0-12378 GCA_964611225.1 uncultured Gammaproteobacteria bacterium | reverse complement strand
TTTTTCTTTGATCAATAGAAATAGCCGGGCTAATGCCTTCTATTTTGTCTACATCGGGCTTGTCCATCACTCCCAAAAACTGCCTAGCATACGCCGATAAGGATTCAATATATCTGCGTTGACCTTCAGCATAGATCGTATCAAAAGCTAGCGATGATTTTCCTGACCCCGAAAGGCCTGTAATCACCACCAATCTATTTTTAGGGATGTCCAAATCAATATTTTTTAGGTTATGCACTGTTTGGGTCTAACCCTGTTTTTGGTATGGCGCTATAACGATGCGTTCATTTTGGTGTTAGAACCAGATGAACAGTTGTCCACTTTTTGAGGCGCTCAAACGCTATGAGAAGAGGGATAATGAAGGGGTTGCAGAACGTCTGTAATCATCGCTCTTTACAACTCGAATAGCTACTAACGTTTCCACGTCTGCTGGTTGGATCTACTATTTATATAGAGGTCTACGCAGCAGATGTGGAATCAATCTACTGCCTGCGTCAAGCCTGCCATTGGCTTGGAGATCATCATGAAGGACATCTTCGCCAGTCGCTCGCTCGCACAGCGCTTTTACGCGGCGTACACCGTCGGCTACTTCGCCCAGGTCTTCTTGATCTGGTGCTGGGCCACCGATTCGGTGCACGCGCTCAAGGGCCTTGCCTTCTTCGCTCCCGCCGTCATCGCGTGGTCGTGGAACCAGATCAACAACCTCCCGGTCTGGAAGGATGAGGCCTACCACAAGCTCGGGCGCATCAGCTTGTTCTGGTTGTTCCCGGTATTCGGTGGCTGCCTGGCCTGCGCCGCACTCCCGATCTTCCCGATCGTGGCGCCGGCGGTGCTCTTCACGGCCGTGATCGGGCTCTGGCACTCCCACGTGCAGACGTGGGAACTCAACCAGCAGTAGCAATTCGATACACCAAGCCTTCGGGCTATGTGGGGGGAGGGAGACACATCCGTGCTGCTGGGCGACGTTCCAACGTTGCTCGCGCCGGTGTCTCTCCTCCCTTCCCGTCCAGTTTGATCAAATGGTTTGATCACAGTGAATAGGAACGAACCTCTCACCCCCAGTAATTAACTTTACCCCCGGCCCCTTCTCGCCTCTGCGAAGCCGCTACGGCGCAGCTGGGTCAGGGGAGTCAAATCAGAAAGCCCCTGTAAGGGGTTTGGGGTAAAGCTAAAGATGTGCGTAACGTTTGATCTGTTCCAAAAACTGGGAACGATCGCCGCTGCATTCAAAGGTATAGGTAGGCTGGAGGTTGCTACTTAAAGCACCGGTTTGTTGTAGTACCCGTAAAGTTTGGCGGGCAACGGCTTCGTTGGAATCAATCACTTTTACATCTGGTCCAACCACGCGTTGAATTTGACCTTTGATCAAGGTGTAATGGGTACAACCCAGTACGACGATATCCGCTGCACCAATTGATTTTAAATAACCTGCTAGAGCTTCCGTAGTCAGGGTATGGTGCTCAATGGCGCTGGCTAAACCCGGACAAGCAATCTTGGCTACTGCTTTGTCGCTGGCATAGGTAGCAATCAGCTTATCAGTATAATCCGCTGTGGTGGTGATCGTTGTACCCAATAAAGCAATCTGACCATTTTTAGTGAGCGCGGCAGCTGTTTTGACAACCGGCACTACTCCCACTAGCGGTAGGTTGACCTGTTCACGGTAGTAATCCAAATCATTTACGGATGCTGTGTTGCAGGCAATCACTACAATTGAACAATCCGCAGACAATTTTTTAATCGCACTTAGAGTAATATCACGAATATCTTTCGCTGGTCGTTCGCCAAAAGGAAAATATTTAGTATCGCCATAATAGAGAATGCTCTCGTTCGGCAAGACTTGTTTGATGGCATTAAAAATACCTAAGCCACCGACACCAGAATCGTAAATGCCAATCATATTTTTACACCCCTCCTCCTATAGGAGGGGACGGGGGAGGTGTTATAATTAAACTAGTACCAGTCATTTCAGCCGGTTTATCCTCACCGAGGGCAGCGAGTATAGTTGGAGCACAATCTTTGAGGGTGCCGTTATCGCGTAATTGGCTACCCTTGTGTTCATCATCTACCAAAATGAAAGGTACGAATGAATCAGTGTGAAAGGTATGAGGGCAATTCCACTCTTTGTCCCACATCACTTCGGCATCGCCATGGTCAGCCGTAATGATCAGCACACCATTCTGTTTTTGTAGTTCGGTATAAATTTGTTTGAGTGCGGCATCAATCGCTTCTACTCCCAAAATAGTAGCCTCTTTGTTACCGGTATGGCCAAGCATATCGGCATTGGGAAAATTCATCACGTAGACATCAAAGGCTTTGGCTTGCAGGTGTTTGACCGCTTCTTGGGCAATTTTATCTGCTTGCATGGCTGGTTTTAAGTCATACGTATCAATTTTGTCGGATGGAATCAGGATGCGCTCTTCACCTGGGAAGGGATCTTCTTGCATGACGTTAAAGATCTTCGTCACGTACACCCATTTTTCGGTTTCGGTTAAACGTAACTGACTATAACCACGTTTACTCAAGACTTCACCGAGAATATTTTTAGCGGCCAGTTCAATACGCTCTAAAGCCGCGGGAGCTTTCATCTCGTTGTAGTAGTGGGTCATGCCTACATACTGTAAGGTGGGGAAGTGGCGCCGTTCAAAATGGTGGAAGGCTGGTTCAATCAGTGCTTGGGTGATTTCAATTTCACGGTCAATGCGGAAGTTAAAGTTGATCACCACATCACCAGTTTGCATTGTGCCGCTGGCATCAATCAACGTCGGTTGAATAAATTCATCGGTTTCGCCACGCGCATAGGCAGACTGCACAGCAGCTTCGGCGGATTCCGCTTGTTGTAGCCCTTCACCCAATACTAATAATTTGTAGGCAGCTTCAATGCGTTCCCAACGATGATCGCGATCCATCACCCACCAACGGCCTTGCACCGTGGCAATGGTACCAATACCAGTTGTACTGATTTTATTTTGCAGTGTATGAATATATTTTTCCGCTGATTTTGGGGGGACATCACGACCATCGGTAATCACATGCACAAACACTTGTTTGATGCCGGCTAGTTTAGCCATCGCTAATAATTCAAAGCAGGCCACATCGTAGGTATGAACACCGCCATCGGATAGCAAACCCATCAGGTGCAAACGGCCAGTACCTTTAGCTGCAGCGGTCAGCGCTTCCACCAATACTTTATTTTTGCGTAAATCACCACTTTGAATAGCGCCTAGCAGTTGCATTTGTGGTAACAATAAATCGCGCCCGGCACCCATAATCAGGTGGCCCATTTCGGTAGAACCAGGATGACCTTGTGGTAAACCAATATGCGGGCCAGCGGCGCCAATCGGTTTGTTAGGGTAGTTGGCCAGGAAGTGATCAATCGTGGGAGTCTTGGCTAAAAAAATTGCATTATGGGCATCATCCGTGCCAATACCCCAACCATCTAAGATCACGAACATGACTGGTCGGCGAGCTTTCATGCGCGAATTAGGTTTAATAATTCAGTCGTTTTAGCATCGCGCAGGGCGGCGGAGGTCGCTTCTAAATTTAAGCGTAATAAAGCTTCGGTGTTTGAAGCGCGCACATTAAACCAGTAGTCCGGATATTCAATAGTGATGCCATCCAATTCTGACGTGGCGGTGGCGGTAGGGCCATAGGTAGATTTTATTTTCTCCATGATGGCTGTTTTATCTTGGACAGTCGAATTGATTTCGCCAGAATGAAAATATTTTCGCAACGGTCGAATTTGGTCGGCCACGGTGGCGGTGGAACGGCTAAAGAATTGTAGTAATCTAAGAGTGACAATACAGGGAGCCTCAAAGGTACCATGTGGTAGTTTCACAAAAAAGTGGCCAGACGATTCGCCCGCAAACACTGCACCCAATTTTAAAGCTTGTTCCTTAATTAAGGAGTGTCCAACTTTAGTGACACAGGGTGTGCCACCATATTGTTCAATCATGTCACGGGTGATCCGGCCCGGTCGAATATCGTAACAAATGGTGCTACCTGGAAACTGTTCCAAGAACAATTGAGCCATGATGCCGCGCACCATCGCTGGCTCAATCATCTGGCCTTCATTGTCCACAAAGAAAATGCGATCACCATCACCATCAGTAGCAATGCCTAGGTCGGCTTTTTCTGCCAGCACGCGCTGCATTAAACTGTGGTTATTTTCTTCTTTGAACGGATCAGCTTCGTGGGCGGGAAAGGTACCGTCTAAATCAAAGTTCATTTCAATCAATTCACAGGGCAGTTGCTTGAACAATTCGCGCAAGTAGGTGGCGCCCATGGCATTGGCAGCGTCCGCCACAATCTTAAATGGTTTGATAGCGTTGGTAGTAGCAAAGGCAACTGCTTCGGCCACATCATTAGTAACTACATCGTTGCGCGTGGTTACTATGCCGCCAGTTTTGGTTGTGCCGTACGTAGTGTTGGCAGCCACGGCGTCACGTAAGGTGAGGATACCGGTATCTTTACTAACCGGTACACCACCAGCCCGTACCATTTTAAGACCATTATATTGTGGTGGATTATGGGAAGCAGACACCATCAGACCGCCATCATAACCATATTTGGCTACACCAAAATAAAAAGCTGGTGTCGATACCAAACCAACATCAATCACATTGCAGCCTTCATCGAGGATTCCTTGGATAACGGCTGCTTTCAGGCTGGGTGAAGACAGACGCATATCGGCTCCCACTACCAAGTTGAGTTGTTTGCCCCCTTGTTCTGCGGCAATCAGTTGTGCTAACGACCGTGCTGTTTTATAGGCAATATCCTCGGTCAGTTCGCTGCCGTAAATGCCACGAATATCGTAGGCTTTAAAAATTTCACCCATGTTTATCGATTAGGATGAGAGCGTCGGGCTGAGATGAGCATCATCGTAATGACTATACCGATTGCAATCAGTGCCCCCAGAATAACCAGCCCGTTGGTTTGTAGAAATGAATCGTTCTGAACAGTCTCAACTTTAGAGATAACTTGATCCTTTACCCTGTCTGTTGCTGATACTGTCATTGTGTTTGTTAGCTCGAACGTTGCTGTGGTTTCTGTAATTCCCTCTGTGTCCTCTGTGATTCCAGTGGCAGCCCCTTCAGATATTTCTTCAGTGTTGTCAGCGCTTCCAGGTTCAATGTCTGCAGCATCCTCCGGTAGTGTCTCCGCCTCTGCCGTAATGGCGATAATCGCACCAGCGGGTGTGAGTTTAAATAACACTGCACTGCCAATAATCAAGAGACACAGGGTCCCTAAGAGGGGTAATGATTGTGTAAAACGTTTCGGCATAACTTCGATACTATACAATAGATGAGGCTATTTGGAAAGGCCTAAACCCCTCTCCTGTCCTTCATCTGATTCAGGACATCCTCTCCCACATGGGAGAGGCATTTTGTTTAAAGTAGAACAGTATAAAAATAATCCCTGCCCCAAGTGGGGAAGGGTGTCTTGAACGGAGTGAAAGACGGGTAGGGGGTTGCATGAAGACGGCGCAGGCGTGTGTAGAGGTAGATCGATGATCTCTCCCTATCCACGCCCGCGCACTTGTCTCCTCCTGAAGGACTGGCCGCGCGTGCGCAGCTATTCCATGTAGCCGCTCCCCCAGCCATCGTGGTCGATATGCCCACGTGGCGTATCGGTGGTCGGCGGCGGAGTGGTATCGGCGGGGAGGCCGGTATCAGTGGGCTGGGCGGGAGTTTCGGCGGGGGTTTCGGCGGGATCGTGCGTCATGGCGACTCTTGTCCTTTTGCGCTGGGTGCCGTCCTAGGAAACAGGACTAGACAGCCGGCGCCAGGCAGGATACGGAACTTTTAGGTTTTTGTCAATACACTAAGACTGGGGGGCAGCTCTAGTTGCCAAGCCGGAATTTGTAAGTGTAAGACGGTAATATAAGGCAAAATGTGCTCGGCAGTTTCAATGGTCATCTGTTGAGTGCGGAAGCGTTCGGCATGGTGCAGATACAGTTTAAAACCTTCACACCACTGTACTGCCTCCATCCCAAGTGGCGTGCGTTGTGCCATCCAGCGGCTATAGATGCGGAGAATAATACCGTACAGTAATACCGGTACACCAACTCCAAAAATGCCGGTCACAAAACCAATCGCAATCAGCCACTTACTAGTGATGTAGTAACGTCTGCGCCACAGGTCAGCGGCTTGAGTGAATAATCTTGCAGTCACGGCATCGATGTATAATTGTTGTCGAATTGGTTGGATGGTTCGTTTGAGTTGTTGCAAGGCTGTTCTCAGGTTGATGGTGTTCCCAGCAGCAAAGATCTGGTCAAAGATCAGCTGCTCATAAGGCAACAGGAGAGGATGAGTGATGAGTTTGGTTACTCGATAATCAACCGTATGATAAATTTGGATTTTACCATGCCAACGTTCCTCGATCTGTGAGTTATTTTCAATTTTAATTATTTTTCTGGCTACAAAATGCAGCAGGGTGGCAGTGATGTCCGCATCATTAGCGCGGGTGTCATATACTACACCGATGATGGCCGGTGGTAACTGATTGAACGGTTCGTATTGTGGAATAATCGTGGTGGTTGGCACGGATGGATCTTTCCCGACTGTGCGCCAATGCCAATGCACCAAGCCCCAGACCAATAGGGGTGAGACCAGATACACTAAACCGAGTAAGCCGAACAAAAATTCCATACGTTATTGCAGTCATCTTTACATATCGTACTCGATTCGCCAATCCACTGGGTAGCATGTTTAGAGTTGTCATGTTACCAACGCACCGCCTTCAGTGCCAGCAGACTCAACACCAGCAGTCAAAGAACGGCGTAGGGCCAAGTCACCAGTTGGGGCAGCGTGTAGATCACATTCGCGAGGAAGGATCCCACGAAGGGGATCACCAGCAAGTAAAAGAACTTCCGCATGTGCAACCTCCTGCTTCACAACATCATAAAGATTGCGAAACAGCAAGTTGTTTTGCACCAGCAGTTTACTGGACTTTGCTACCTTGTCACTTTTTTTGTGCGATCGTCAGGATATTTTGACCGTCCTCTCCTAATTCATTTTTCATTACTCTTAATTCAGCGTCTTCAGTTAATTCAGCGAGCTCAGCGATCCCAAATCCATGATAATACCGTTTCGCCATTACCTCACCCTGATCATTTTTCCATGGAATCAAATAATCCCCGGCATCATAACCGTCCGCCTGGTTAGCTAGATACTGCTGATACTGTGACTGCTCGGCCAAATTCCAATTTAACATAAACAACACGCCACCTGGTTTCAGCACACGCGTTATTTCTTGCAGAGCTTGTTGGCGATAGGCGAGTGACGGAATATGTTGCAACGTTGCTACACAGGCTACCAGATCAAACGATGCATCAGGGAAGGGTAGTTGTCGTATAGAGCCATGGACGAATTTGTAATCTGGAAAGCGTTGTTGGGCAATCTTTAGTAGTTGACTGGATAGATCTAAACCGGTATAGTGCACAATCGGAATCGCTGCCGCCAATCTGCCATTGCCACAACCAATATCCAATACTGCAGCGTCTTCAGATTGAATCAGCGTCTTCAGTGATCCAAACTCCGGCCAAGCATCATTACGCGTATTAGAAAAATGACTCGCAATCTTATCGTAATCTTTCTCTACCTGGGCAATAATTTGATCAGCCAATGACTGTAGCATAATGACTCAAGCGTTACGTGACATTATTACTAAATCGATAGAACGTAGTGTAACAGATGCGCAGTCTTTGCGTACAGTCAAAGCCGAAGTAGCCAAACAGTATGGTATTTCCATGCCAACCAACGCCAGCATCATGGCGGAATACAAAAACCTGGTGGATACCGGTACAGCTGAAATGGATTCAGAGTTATGGCACGTCTTACAAGTGCGCAGCGTGCGGACGTTATCCGGCATTGCGCCTATTACCGTTTTAACTAAGCCGTACCAGTGCCCTGGTCGCTGCATTTATTGTCCGACCGAATCGAACATGCCTAAAAGTTATATCGATACCGAACCTGGAGCCATGCGCGCCTTACGGTTACGCTTTGATCCTTATCAGCAAGTCACTAAACGAATTGAAGCCTTAGAAAAGAATGGCCATGTTCCAGAGAAGTGTGAACTGATTGTGCTTGGTGGTACTTGGACGGTGTATCCGCATGATTACCAAGAGTGGTTTATGAAGCGCTGCTATGATGGGTTTAATTTAGATGAACGACCTGATGGGGCAGAAACTTTAGAAGAAGCCAAGCGTTTGAATGAAAGTGCAAAATATCGCGTGATCGGTTGTACACTAGAAACGCGCCCTGATCATATCGATGAAACCGAAGTAAAACGATTGCGCTGGTTTGGCGCCACCCGGGTACAAATTGGCGTGCAGTCGCTCAACAAACATGTGTTGGCGTTAAACCTGCGCGATCAAACCAATGAACGGGTTCAAGCCGCTACTAAACTCTTGAAAGAAGCTGGTTTAAAAATTACTTATCACATGATGCAGAATTTGCCGGGCTCGGCGCCCAGTTCTGATCTGAATGATATCAAAACTATTTTTACCGATGCTGGTTACCAGCCTGATCATATTAAAATTTACCCCTGCTTAGTGGTGAAGTCGGCACCGTTGTATCGTCATTGGAAAGCGGGGCGGTACCATACCTATGCACCGGAAGTGCTAATGGAGTTATTGGCGGATATCAAAGCCAATGTGCCGGCCTATGTGCGCATTGAACGCTTGGTGCGGGATATTCCAGAAAATTCGATTATTGCCGGCAACACCGTGACCAACTTGCGCCAAATGATGCAACTCAAAGGAGTCCAGTGCGTCTGTATCCGCTGTCGTGAGCCACGAGCCGATTTAACCGGTGTTGATCAAGCCGAGTTAGTAACCCGGCAATATGATTCCGCGGACGGTCAGGAATACTTTATCTCTTATGAAGATCCCACCCACAAAAAAATCTTTGGCTTTGTGCGCTTACGCTTGCAACAGCGCGCCCAACATTGGTACGCAGAGTTGCAAGATTGTGCGATTATTCGTGAGCTGCACGTTTATGGGCAATTAACCCCCGTCGTTGACGAGACTGGTTTGCCTAGTGAACAAAAGGGAGTTCAACATCGGGGGATGGGTCGCAGAATGATGGAGGAAGCAGAACGGGTGGCGCGTGAGGCTGGCTTCAAGAAAATTGCCGTGATTGCTGGTGTCGGTGTGCGCAGATATTACGAGAAATTAGGTTACCAACTTGATCAGGAGTATATGGTAAAATCTCTAAGACCATAGTATAATTACGCCATGCATCAATCAAGAATATATCTCACAATATTAGCTAGCGTGGCTGTGTTAGGCTTGGTTGGTTGCACAACCAACACGGTTGTGGACACCGCCGATACGAATGTGAATGTATCTAGTGATGAGCTTGCAGTCACCACTGCAGACTTATCCAAACCGGATTTTCAACCCACTGCCGGAAAATTAGACTTACCTGGAGAAGATCCAGCTGACAAGCGTTTAATGTTAGCGACCTCAACCGACGGTATCCAGTTTACCAGTACGGATCAAATTATTGCTGATCAGGCGAATGTACCCAACATCCTGACACTAACGGATGGCACGATCTACTTATATTATGCTGGTTGGACGGTGGGAACAAAAAATAATACCATGGCCGTGGCTATTTCCCAAGACAACGGTATAACTTGGGTACACAAATATGTCACGATCGATGGTAAAGACAGTAAGGGAGGAGATCCAGACCTGGTTTTACTGGATGATGGCACGTTTAGAATGTACTACACCGGACAAGATATCGGCGCAGAGACGTCAGTAATTTTTTATGCCGATAGCTCAGATGGTATTCATTTCACGCGTCAGGGCACCGCATTTACCGGTACAGATGAAATGGCCATTGATTCATCCACGTTTAATATTGGTGATACCTGGCACCAATTTACTTTAGTCGGTTACACCTTGGGGCATTATTATGCTACGTCTGATCATGGGGAGACATTTACTCTGCAAGATACTACCCAATTTGAATACAATGGCCAACCGTATGTCATGGCCAATGAAATAAATACTACAACTGGTGTGCGCTTTTATGCATTTGCATTACATCATCCATTCATGACCTTCACATCCACGGATGGTGAAACTTGGGAGGTAGAAGCAACAGATGTACTATCCTTAGATGAAACCTCTGGTTTGGAGTCAGCATATATCAAAGATCCGGCCGTAGCCCAGTTGTCAGATGGTACGTATTTGATGGCCTACGTCACCGTTATCCCTTAGAGGTGATCAATTTCATAGACGCTTCTAATTGAACCTGGTAGGGTTTATGCGATGAGCGTACAGGACGAGACGATACAATCCCGTTATGGCCAGTTCACCGATGTGCAGCAGGCTTATCTGCGTTGGCTGGTGGTACAGCTGTTTCGTGAGGACCTGCTCGAGCTGACGGCACAAGAATTTCATGGGGAAGATTTTGCCAAGTTGCCGAATTTTCAAAAAGGAGAGGTCTATAATCAGATCGAACAACTCGGCAGTACCCAATATAATCACCAGCTTGAACGGCTGGTGTTTGTGTGTTTAGAGGAACGGGGCGATATCCAAACGATGACGGATTTGGTCCATGCTGTCTCTTTGCACGTTGAACAGACCGATGATCAAACGGTGCGGGCTTTGTTAGAGTTGTCCGGCGAAATATCTAAACCAACTGATCAGTGGCGCAAAGAACGTTATGTTGAACTGTCTGATCAGTTACGTCGAGCTTTTCCTGCTGATACTAAACATATTATTGACGAGATTCATCAACGACGCAGACAAGAGCAGGCTGGACGGCATCCAGAGAGGCGAAAACGAGCCGCTTAGAGCACGATTAGGCGACCATAAAAAGCTGTGCTAGAATGGGCACATCTTACCTTTAATAGTGCTCACATGTTCGACCATCTCCGTCGCCAAGATCCAACGATTGCTGCTTTTATTGATCAGGAATTGGATCGTCAACGGCATAATATTGAGTTAATTCCATCGGAAAACTTTGTATCGCCAGCTGTCTTAGAAGCTTTAGGTAGTATTTGTACGAACAAATATTCCGAGGGCTACCCAGGCAAGCGTTATTATGGCGGCAATGAGTGGATTGATAAAATTGAACAGTTAGCCATTGACCGAGCCAAGCAAATTTTTGGTGCCGAACATGTGAACGTGCAACCGTTATCTGGCGCGCCCGCCAACTTGGCCGTTTATACAGCATTATTACAACCAGGGGATACGGTGTTAGGAATGGATCTGACGCACGGTGGGCATCTCACCCACGGACACCCAGTCACTTTCATGGCCAAGGTCTACAACTTTATTCGTTACAAGACCAAACCAGACGGCTTGATCGATTTTGATAGTCTGCGACAGTTAGCCTTGGAACATAAACCTAAATTAATCTTGGCTGGGTTTTCTGCCTACTCGCGTGATTTAGATTATCCAAAATTTCAAGCCATTGCCGATGAAGTTGGCGCCATGGCCATGGCCGATATTGCCCATATTGCTGGGTTGATTGCCGGTGGCGAATTAAGTAACCCAGTACCTATTTTTGATGTGGTCACTACTACTACTCATAAAACCTTGCGTGGTCCTCGTGGCGGCATGATTATGTGTAAAGCTAAACACGCTAAAGCGATTGATAAAGCAGTCTTTCCAGGTTTGCAAGGTGGTCCGCATGAACATCAGATTGCTGCGTTAGCAGTGGCCTTGGGTGAAGCGATGCAGCCAGAGTTTAAAACCTACGCCAAGCAAATCCGCCTGAACGCTAAGGTATTATGTGCAGAATTAAAAGCCGGTGGGTTGCAGATTATGCATGGTGGTATCACAGATAACCACTTGATTGTGGCGGATGTCACCCCATTAGGTATTACTGGTAAAATTGCGCAAACAGTGTTAGATGAAGTGCATATTACTTTGAACATGAATACGATTCCTGATGATCCACGTGGTCCAATGGATCCGTCCGGTATCCGTTTAGGGACACCGCCGATGACGACCCGCGGGATGCAGGAGCCAGAAATGAAATTGATTGCTGCTATGATTCTTAAAATCTTGAAAAACCATGAGGACGAGTCCGTCAAAGCTGAAATCAGAAAAGAAGTGATCGCGTTGACTGACCAGTTTCCTCTCTATCCGGATTTTAAATAACCACACACTTCATATGTGTGGGTTGGTTGGGGAGGGGTGACGTGATCGTCTACCACCCTCCCCTTCGCCCTGTCATGATGTTCGTCGACTAGCCGGTGTCCTGCTTGCTCTCGCGGGCGATCTCCCGAGCACGTCGGATGGCTCGGCGCGGGTCGCGGACCGATTTAACGATGAGCAGGATTGCTTATAGAACCTCCAACCGCTTCGGGCGGGCATTCCTTCCCAGTGTTGTCTCTTCGTCATCCGGTTCGATT
>CAZSXL010000015.1:0-12412 GCA_964611225.1 uncultured Gammaproteobacteria bacterium | reverse complement strand
GAGCAGACTTTGTATGCTATCCAAGAGGAGTGTGGCGAAGAATATAAAGGGATTATTTACGGTGGTTTTATCGCTGCGCGTGGTGGGGTGCGGTTGATTGAATATAATGCTCGGTTTGGGGACCCCGAAGTGATGAACATGTTAAGTTTGTTGGAAACTAGTTTTGTGGATATTACCAAAGCGATTGCTGAACGAACACTCGATCAGCTCAATGTCCAGTTTGCACCCTTAGCCTCAGTCTGCAAATATGTCGTACCACAAGGTTACCCAGATAAACCAGTCAGTGGCGAACCGATTGATGTCACCCAAGTTGATCAAACTAAAGTCCGTTTGTTTTATGGATCAGCGAACCAGACCGACAGCGGGTTAGTATTAGCTGGTTCCCGAGCAGTTGGTTTGGTAGCAACGGGTGCAACCATTGCCGAAGCGGAACAAATCGTAGAACAAGAAATCAATAAAATCACTGGGCCGGTCTTTCATCGTGAAGATATCGGCACCACGGCCTTGATTGATGAGCGGATTACTATGTTACGTAATTTACGTCATGCTTAAGATTGCGGTATTAGGTTCTACCAACGGCACGGATCTGCAAGCCTTGTTAGACGCACAGGTGGCGCAGCAGTTGGGCGACACAGAGATTGTGCTGGTCGTTTCCAATAAACCAGCAGCCGGTATTTTGGATAAAGCCAGCCGGGTGGGTGTGGAAGCGGTCTGTATTGAGGCCACGAGCCGTGAAGATTTTGAGCACCAGTTATTGAATATGTTACAACGGCGCAAAGTAGATCTGATTTTATTGATTGGGTTTATGCGTATTTTGTCGAATGAGTTTGTAAAACAGTATGATCACAAGATCTTGAACATTCACCCGTCACTTTTGCCTAAGTATGCCGGTGGCATGAATTTAGATGTCCATGCCGAGGTGCTTAAACACGGTGACACAGTGACTGGCTGTACCTTGCATTATGTTACTGAACAACTGGATGGTGGACCAATTTATGGCCTAGAAGAAGTGGCCGTGTTGCCAGGCGATACACCGCAAACACTTAAAATCCGTGTCCAAGCCGCCGAACAGAAGTTGTTACTGCGGGCTGTGCGTGAGTTAGCGGCTAAACCGTAAAGCAACTAGGCTTGACATCAGGCTAAAACTGGGCTATTATTCTGTGTTAATTTGCAAATATAATGAATCCTGACAACCCACCAAAAATAGAGCTCAACCATGGTGCTGGAGAGCCAGTGCCAACGCCCTCTGAAACTGTACCCAAAGTACCAGACTGGTTAGAACAACAACAACCAGAACGCCGAACAGTCATTGAAGTTGCCAATGCTCTATTAGTTGATGCTGAGATTACAGTAGCCGATAGTGATTGCACTGATACCGAATTGGGGGAGTTAATCCAAGAACGTTTTCAAGCAGCCCTACGGAATTTTTATCGTACCTCTGGTTTTGCGGATAAAATTAAAGCCATCGGCGTGACTAATGAAATCCAAGGTGGTCGTCATGATCTTGATACTGAAGCTTGTAATGTGATTGCTCAAGCGTCCGAGGGTCTGCATGGTTGGGTGGATATGCTACCCAAACTGAAACAGCTCGACCAAGCTAGCGGCCTGAACTGTACATTAGGGAGTACCATGTTGCATTGTGCTCTAGAAGAGTTAGGTTTTACAGATGTGCGAACGGTATTACGAGCTGGGCACCATGTAGTAATGCGCACACTGCCTGATGGAGCGATTACGCTGTATGATCCAACATCATTATCTACTCAAGATGATGCACTGGTAGGGTATCAGCGCACATTTCCAGCTTACGCAGTTCGTAACGTTCAGAGTGTGCAGGAACGAGTTGGCCGTATTGGTACAGCGTTTACATTGGTTAGTAAAGAACGCGATACGATTGGTGGTTTCAGTACTAAAACCGGTTCGGATGAGTATGCGCAGCAGTTTTATGGGTATGATCAGTCTGTGCTAATGGATCTGGCCATTGCTTTAGAAAATTTGTCCGAAATTAAAGATGATGTTGGTAAGGCTGAAGTAGGTGCAGAACGTTACCAGCAAGCCCAAACTTTAGTGGAGAAGTTTCCGCAACTGCAGCAACTAGATTTTGCCACAGCTAAACAGCAATTAGATCTGATCGATGGTTATGAGTTGATTGGCGAGCGTATTCGCGCGGATGCACCGGAGGTGAAATGGGAAAAAGTTTCCCCAGCTGAAGAGTTAGGTGAACTAGAAAGAACTGCGGAAGATTTAGGAATACCGTTGGAACGTCTGACGGCAGCATTTGAACAAGCCGCAGTGCAAGAGTTGAGCGATGAAGACTGGGAGCAGACATTGAATTGCGATTCTAGAGATACTAGTTGGACCCTTACTGATGCTCGCGCGCACTTGAGAGGTAAGCGTAACCTTGCTGCCATTGTGACTGGCTTTAATCTGGGAGCGTCGATGCCTACCCCAGTTGTGCTTTATCGTCCTGGTCAACCACCGTATCTAATTGGTGGTAGTTCACGGTTATTAGGGTGTCGCGTGCTGAACAAAAGACCTCAAGTATTAGCACTACGCTTAGAATAGTCACAGCAGTTCCAGTTGCTAAAGTTGCCAAAGCGTAGTACAAATAGTGGTAACTATGCCCAATATCTCCCTGTGGTTTGATCAAGTCCCTGACCAGCTCAAATACCCCAAATTAAGCCAAGCAGCTGCTGCCGATGTAGTGGTGGTTGGTGCTGGCTTGGCTGGTATCTTGACCGCTTACCAGTTAGCTAAAGCTGGTAAAAAAGTCATTGTCTTGGAACAGAACCATGTGGCTACGGGTGATAGTGGTTTTACCACGGCTTTTGTTAGTCGCGTGCTCGATGCCGATATTCCACAGTTGGCGCAACGTTATGGTTTACCTAAACTGAAAGTAATTTACCAAACCTATGCCCAGGCACAACAGCAGTTGTTCGATATTGTCCAACAGGAAAAGATTGACTGTGACTTTAAGATGGATCCATCGCAGTGGTATTGCACGCCCGCGGATTGGGCGGTGATTCAACAGTTGGATCCCAAAGCCAAATGGGTTGAGAATTATATTGAGTTCGAACACGAAGGTTCCTTCCATATTCGCAAGTTCATACTGGGATTGTTAAATACAGCTGTTGGTAAACAGATCAAGATTTTTGAAGAAACCGTAGTCACTGCCATTACCCCCGATGCTAAAAAAGTGCTGGTGACTACATCCGAAGGTAAAGTGGTCGCTAAACAGGTGGTGGTTACCTCTGGGTTGCCAGCCTGTTTTCCGGAATTACATCCGTTATTTGAGACGCAATTAACCTATGTCATCGCTGCTCGTTATCCCGGCCCAGCACCTATTCCGGATGGGCAATTTTGGGATAGTACCACGCCTTATCATTATTGGCGTAAAACGGATCCAAACACCATCATGTTGGGTGGGGAAGACCGCGCTGGTAGTGCACCACAACCAACTACCTCACCCTATGACGCCTTGACTACTTGGTTACACCAGCGGTTCCCCAGTGAGGCTACAGGGAAAGCTACTGTGACGCATACTTGGTCTGGCAGTTTGTTTGAAACTGAAGATGGCTTGCCCTATGTGCTGCCGCATCCACAGCATGCTAAACAAGTATTCGTAGCTTGTGGTTTATCTGGGAATGGCATGGTTGGTAGCGCCGTCGCCGCTCAGTTATTGAGTAGCTATGTATTAGAGGCTGTTCCAGAACATGCTAAATTATTTACTCTGCAGCGCACTGGAAAAAAACTACCAAAACCACAGGTAGCTGGCCAACTTAATCCTTGGCTAAAATGGTTACTGCGCGTTGTCTTGATTACTGCTTACGCCATCGCGTTCATTATGCCGGCCATGATCTTTTTTCAATCGCGTGGTGGTACTGGTTTCTTAGCAGAATTAGATAACCAAACCATGAGTGCGTTACTGTTTCCGTTGGTTGGCTTATACGCCTTCAGTTTAGTGTGGGCTCAATTTGTTTTGGGCAGTGCCATGTGGTTATGGCGCAAAGTATTTAGTTGGGTTGAACCATTCCACCGCACTCAAGGATTATTTGCGTTATTGTTTGCTTTCTTGCATCCCACCATGATTGCCTATGGCTATGGGTTAGAGTTATATATCAGCCGCGATTATGTAGCACCAGAAATGCAACTGTATCTTTACTTGGGTTACTTCCAGTTGCTGCTGATGGTTTGCACAGTGATCACTGCAATCCTGCGCAAAAAATCTTTCATGAAAAAAATCTGGCGCTATGTGCACTTTGCCAACTATGCTGTGTTTGCTTCTGTCTGGATTCACAGTTGGTTTCTGGGTTCCGATGTCCGCTTCAGTAATTTAAAGTACTTATGGATTGGTTACGCGGTAACGGCTGCTCTCACAGTTGGTCTGCGCTTATACGATCGTTTCCGGCCGGGCGAAAAGGTAACCGCCAGCGGTGCCTGGGTAAAAGCGGCAACTACTGCACAAGTGCAACCTGGTAAAGCGTACCAAGCCACTATTGGTACCAAGCAACTGGCTATGTTTAACTTTAATGGTAAGTATTACGCCATCGATAACTTATGCACGCACGCCGGTGGACCACTCTGCCAAGGCTCGCTATCTGGTAGTACCGTCGAATGTCCGTGGCATAGTTCCACCTTTGACATTACTACAGGTGCCGTCATTGATGGCCCAGCGCGCCGGCCGCAACGCAGCTATCCAACCAAAGTGGAAGGGGATACGATTTTTATACAGAGTTAACACTATTTCCGACTTGAATAGTATTCGTTTTCTGTTATACTGTCTGCATGGTCTATCAGGATATCGTCAATACCATCCGTCCAATACTTGAAAACGCAGATGTTAGTCGGGCTGCGATTTTTGGTTCTTTTGCGCGTGGTGAACAAACTGAAAAAAGTGACCTGGATTTACTAGTTGAATTTGGTCAACCAAAAGGTTTATTTGATTTTGTTGAACTGCAGTATACTTTGGAAGATTCTCTACATAGGAAGGTAGATTTAGTGACTTATAAAGCTCTTCACCCTTACTTAAAAGATCGTATTTTAGCTGATCAGAAAGTTGTTTATGGAGAGAGATTTTAAACTTTTTCTGGTTGATATTGTTGAGGCAGTGAATACAATTCAGAAATACGTATCTGGTGCCACAAAGGAGAGTTTTATTAATGATGAACTCTTACAGGATGCAGTGATTAGACGGTTGACGATTATTGGGGAAGCTGTAAAAAATATTCCGGATTCTATCAAGCAGGAATTTCCTGATGTTGCTTGGAGAAAAGCGGCAGGTATGAGAGATGTTGTGATTCATAATTATTTTGGAGTTGATAACTCAGTGGCTTGGGATACAATCCAAAAAGATTTACCATTTTTTCAAAAACAGATTGAGCAAGTCCTAAGTAAGTACCCAATTGACACTGTATAACCAATGATCAAACGAGCCTTAGTGAGCGTTTCTGACAAAACTGGCATCGAAGAACTGTGCCGAGAATTAGTCGAGTTAGGCGTCGAAATTGTGTCCACCGGTGGTACAGCGAAACGTTTAAGTGATGCCGGTGTAGCGGTGCGCACTATTGATGATTTTACCGGTTTTCCAGAGATGATGGATGGTCGGGTAAAAACGCTACATCCTAATGTCCATGGTGGCATCTTGGCGTTACGGGACAATAAAAACCACATGGTGTCCGTCAAAGAACATGGTATCGAGTTGATCGATTTAGTCGTCGTGAATCTGTATCCATTCGAAGCTACCGCCGGTAAAGATAATGTCACCCATAAAGAAGTAGTGGAAAATATTGATATCGGTGGCCCGGCCATGGTGCGGTCAGCCGCCAAAAATTATTTACACGTTGGCGTGGTCGTTGATCCACAGGATTATCCGAATGTGATTGATGAATTAAAACGTAGTAAAGATCTGACTAAAGAGACGCGTTACTACCTGATGCAAAAAGCTTTTGCGCATACCGGTTTTTACGATTCGATGATTGCGAATTATATGAATCGCACCAAAGTGTTTACCGATGAACTTAGTTTTGGTTTCCGTAAAGTGGCCAGTTTACGCTACGGAGAAAATCCACATCAAGCGGCTGCCTATTATGCTGAACCGTTATCGCCGGTTAGTAGTGTAGTGAATGCCGATATCCTGCAAGGTAAGCAGTTGTCTTACAATAATATTATGGATGCCGACGCAGCTTTGCGGCTTGTATTGGAATTTGATCAGCCAGCGGCCACGGTGATTAAACATACCAACCCATGCGGCACCGCGATTGCTGATGATATTACCACGGCCTTTACCAAGGCGTATGAAGCGGATGCTAAATCTGCCTTTGGCGGGGTGATCGCATTAAACCGCACTTGTACGAAAGCGATTGCTGAATATTTGAGTAAACAGTTTGTAGAAATTGTGTTAGCTCCCGATTTTGAAGATGAAGCTGTGGCTGCCTTGGCCGCTAAACCCAACGTGCGGTTGCTCAAACTAAGCACTTTAAAACCAACCGTGCCGGTATGGGAATCGCGCAAGATCTTGGGAGGGGTGCTGTTACAAGAGCTGGACACTAAAACGATTAAAGAAGCAGATTTGAGTATTGTGACGGAAACTAAGCCGAACAAAAAACAATTACCCGATTTACTATTTGCTTGGGCAGTGTGCAAACATGTAAAATCCAATGCCATCGTAGTGGTGAAAGACGGAGTCACGCTTGGTGTGGGTGCTGGTCAGATGTCACGGATTGATTCAGTAGAGATTGCCCTGAAGAAAGCCGGTGAGGGAACCAAAGGTGCCGTACTGGCTTCTGATGCCTTTTTCCCCTTTCGTGATTCGGTTGAAGCGATTGCGCAAGCCGGCATTGCCGCCATTATTCAACCCGGTGGTTCGGTGCGCGATGCCGACGTGATCATTGCCGCCAACGAGTTCAAAATTCCGATGGTGTTTACGGGCTTTAGAGCCTTTTGGCACTAATTGAACACAGCTTTACTAAAGACATTTTTTTTGCTAGACTTGTTTTAATTATGTTAACACAACCAGTGAACAATAAAGCTGAAATTTATCAAGTTTTGGCTGATAATCGAGCAACCTTACAACGCTATGGAGTTAGAAAGATAGGTTTGTTTGGTTCGTTTGTGCGCGCAGAGCAAAAACCATCTAGTGACGTTGATATGTTAGTCGATTTTGAACCCAATCAAAAGAAGTATAGTAACTTTATTGGGCTCACTTATTTTTTAGAGGATGCTTTACACAGATCAGTTGAAATGGTCACTGCAGAAAGTTTAACACCACACCTAAGGCCACATATCGAAAAGGAAGTTGAATATGTACTCAACTAGTGATTTGTCTCGCCATATTTTAGATGAGATTGTTTATTTAAATTCAGCATTGCAAGGAAAATCTTTCGAAGATTTTGTAGGTGATGAAACGCTGCGGCGAGCAGTTGCCCGTAGTATCGAAATTATTGGTGAAGCAGTCAAGAAAATTCCGGATGACGTAAAAGTGCAACATCCAGAAATTAACTGGCGTGAAGTTGCCGGTATGCGTGATAAATTAATTCACCATTACTTTGGTATAGATTATCAATTAGTGTGGGATGCAATCCACGATCAGTTACCAACATTACAGGCTACTATTAACCAGATTATTCAGGAAGAGCAGTAAATGTCAAAGATACAACACCATTACATCGCGATTCTCGACTTTGGTTCGCAGTTTGCTCACCTGATTGCGCGGCGGATTCGACAACATGGGGTGCTGGCCAAAATTTATACGCCTGATGCCGATCCAGCAGAATACGCTGATTGCTCTGGGATTATTTTATCAGGTGGCCCTAAAAGCACGATTGCGGAAGATGCCGTGCCGTATGATCACCGGGTGTTCGATGCCAACGTACCAATCCTGGGACTATGTTATGGCCATCAACTGATTGCCCTGCATTTTGGTGGCAAGGTAGCCAAAGGTAACACTAAAGAATATGGCCAAGCTGACGTGGCTATCCAAGATCATACAGATTTATTTACTGGTCTTGGCAAAAAAGAGCGAGTTTGGATGAGCCACTGGGATGTGGTGACACAAGCGCCGGCTGGGTTTGAGGTCATTGGCAGTACAGCGGATTGTCCCATTGCCAGTATGCGCAATATCGATCGGCAGATTTGGAGCACGCAATTTCACATGGAAGTGCATCACACTACCCATGGATTAAAAATGCTGGAAAACTTTCTATTCAAGATTTGTCAGGTGCCGGCAGATTGGGATATCTCCCAAGTAGAGCAAGAAATTATCCAGCAAATTAAAGACCAAGCCGGAGATGACAAACAAGTCTTTCTATTGTTATCTGGCGGTGTGGATTCGACCGTTGCCTTTGTCTTGTTAGAAAAAGCCTTAGGTAGAGAGCGGGTGTACGGTTTACATATTGATAATGGTTTTATGCGTTTAGGTGAAAGCACTAAAGTAATGGCGGCTTTAAAAAAAGCTGGCTTTGGGAATCTACATGTGGTGGATGCCTCTAGTCGTTTTTTGGCAGCCGTCAAAGGAGTGGTGGACCCGGAGCAGAAACGAACCATCATTGGTGAGATGTTTGTTGAGGTGGCTAACAAAGAGATGCAAAAAATTGGAGTAGGAACAATGCGTGATGCATTTTTATTAGGTCAAGGTACGATTTATCCAGATACTATAGAATCTGGCGGTACTAAACATGCCGACAAGATCAAAACCCATCACAACCAGATTGATCTGATCAAACAGATGACCAAAGAGGGGAAGGTAATTGAACCGTTGCGCAGTTTGTATAAAGATGAAGTGCGCGCGATTGGCAAGCAATGTAAAATCGCTAAAAGTTTATTAGACCGTCATCCGTTTCCAGGTCCGGGATTGTCGATTCGGACGTTGTGTTCGGACGGGGATAATGGGATCGCTGAGGCCGCTGAAATTAATCTGAAGATCGCTGAAATAATCCAACGTTCTGGGTTAAAAGTATCTGGTCATGTTTTGCCTATGAAATCGGTGGGCGTGCAAGGCGATGAACGTTCTTATAAGCATCCAGCGGTTATTATCGGTAATGCTACTTGGAAACAGTTAAATGATCTGTCGGTGCGATTGACCAACGAAGTATTTCAGATTAACCGGGTGTTGTGGCTGGTGTCGCCCAAAGCTATTGCTGTCGCAGCCAAAATGCAATCGGCTTATTTAACGCAAGAACGTTTAGATCTGTTGCGTGTCGCGGATGACATGGTCACCAGACAAATTCAGGAAGATAAATTAGTCGACCAGATTTGGCAATTTCCGGTAGTGTTAGTGCCATTTGGGAATCAGCCACAAGGCGAATCGATTATGTTACGGCCGATCCAATCGCAAGAAGCGATGACGGTGAATTTCTACCAGATGCCCAAACCAACTTTAACTGCCATCAAGAAACAATTGCTGGCCATTCCATACATTGATTTTATCTTCTACGACATTACCAACAAACCCCCGGCCACCATTGAGTGGGAATAGCACCAACTTAGAGCTGAACAGCTTCTGCCGGACCGTGATAGAAGACGAATAGATAATCATCATAGGTGAATATAGTATCGTCATCATTGAAGCTAGTAACATCCTCTATGCTAGTCAAGGTCTCAGATGTCTTACTGCTCCATTTATACCTACTGACTATTAAACTATCTGTTGGATCTAACGTTACAAAATACAGTAGGTCATCGTTAAAGCTGACGCTCTCGGCGTTCAGATTCGCCCGTGAACCCCAACCACCATCAGGAGTCCAGCGGACAGCTGAGTAACTACTGTCATTCATCTGGTAAACTACGATCCAACGACCATCTGCTGATACGTGTGTGGATAGATAATTTCCAGAAACACCAGCTGGTAAGGTTGTGGACTGCCATGTATCAGTGCCTGGTTTCCAAGCTTCTAACGTTGTTGTGCTATCACCCGTAGCACTAACGGCCGCAACATATACTTTTCCTTTTTTTGAAACATCCAGCGTTAGGTTACAATTAGTACAATCCATAGTCTGTTCAGCGATCTTTTCATAGCCATTTGATTCACTCCATTGATAAACACTCAGCTCACTACTATCTTGTAACCAGAAGCCCCAATTTAGAGTCGATTTACTGTAGTCAATGCTCGTGCGAACTAATTCGGTGCTTTCGGAAAAACTGTAGGTTTTTTCCAGTTGCCAACCATCAGCAGAGGTCCAGCGGTAAATTTGGTATTCAGTTTCATCTTCATTGGCGGCAAAGGCGAATAGTTGCTTACCATTTTCAGTTTCAAGCGGAGAATAATCATCGTCACCTTGACTATCATCACCCACCACTGTAAAGCCATCGTCTAGTGTAATCAGTGTGCGCCAGGTTTGATCGTTATATGCGTAGCCATACAAATTATCTTGGAAGGCGAAGGCAATATCCCCATTCTTTTTTTTGGCATAATCTGGATTATTTCCTTGTGCATCCCAGTCATCATTGGCATCAACATAACCAAGAGTCGATAAATCTATACTGGCAAGAGTAGCAAAACTATTACTCGGGTCATAGACGTTTCCGGAATAGTAATCAACAACGGCATTTTTTTTGCCGGCAAAGTAACTCAAATCATCTGTACAGACACTGCTAGGTAATTCCACAGCTTCTTGTACACCATCCGTTTCGGTCCAGGTGCTTGCAAACGCAGTACTGTCATCTTCATCCCCGTTACCATCACAGTTAATCAACGTAACAGAGTTGTTGTTGACAATAGCATCACTAACTGTGCCATTGGTGTCACTGAAGTATTGGAAACCCTCTGTTTCAGAATATGAAATGATACCATCACCATCTTCGATCAGAACAATGGTACCGTCGGTTAGTTCCACAGCTAGACTGTTACCTTTAAAGTTGAAATCACCATCTTCATCCACAAACAGAGTTTCTGCATCTGACCAGCTGCCATCAGACCACACTTGGGCTTGGACGTCGTCACCGGCCTTACCAATGTGGATTAAGTAACTAGCATTGTCAAAATAGAGGTCGCCACTGCTATTAGGGTCTACCTCCATGGTTACTGTCGCCAATGCTGGCAGTGGTAAAATCATCACAGCGCTCAACAGTATTTTTAAGTATTTATACATAAACTATTTTGCAGTTTAATTAATGAATTATAATGATCATACCATATAACGTACAGGGGGGGGTAGTTGTGACAATTATTCAATTTGGAAGCCAGAATATTCAGCCGTTTGGAAATCAGGGGTTTGAATCGTCAGGGTTAAGTCAATGCGGCGTGGTAGGGCAGTATTAGTGGCGATTAAGGCAGGTGACAGGTCAATATCAATCTGCTGGTCGTTAGCCACACGAATGGCCTGATCAGGTACTTCCCACCCGTTAATCCACACAAATGTGCCATACGCAAAATTCTTACCAGTCACGGTAATCGTACCACCGTTCAAGTAGGTTACATTAGATGTGACCGTAGTGATCGTTGGGGCATAACCACGTAGAATCAACCGAGTATGTTCCACATCTATATTGGTATCTTGCAGGGGGTTACCATCGGTCACACCGAGGCGTCCGGTATCCATATTACGCACCACAACTGTGTATGAGCCAGGTGATAATTTTTCAATGGGAAATTCAGCAATGAGCGTATGATCATCCACATAAGTAACAGCTATGGCATCCACTGTCTCTTTCAATGACACCGCTTCTTTGCCTTCAACAAAGCCACTGCCAAAAATGGTGACTTGTATTTTTGCACCAGCAGTATGATTTACACCAAATACATTGTCAGATAATGTTAGACGGTAGCTAAAAGGGTCAGCATTTTGAGTGAATGGTGCAATGTAATCATCAAATTGTGGCACCGTTGCATCCACACCTAGCGCACTGAAGCGTTGTTTAAGATGATCGCGAATGGTCGTTGTTTTAAGTCCGCTGGCATTGTCACGGATGGTTTCCAGCAGAGGACTGTCCGTTGCTAGCGTACCATCGGTTTTAATCGCCAAGCTTAATTTCGATAGTAGTTCAGATAGTTCGGCCACTGATTGTTGACCTTGGAGCAGGACAGACACGGCTAACAAGATAGCGTTATCAACACCAGCTGCACTGATGTTCATGTGTTCAAAATCTGTGGCTACATCTCCGGTGATTTTAAAAATACTCAACACTTCCTGTTCAGCGATCTGTTTTGCCAGAGCAAAGTCCATGTCATCAGCAATCATAATGTGGCGCAAACGAGGCGCCGCTAAAGTTGTGAGTACGTTTACGTTCACCACTTGGTTTTGTGAAACATCGGCAATTGCCCGTAACGTTAGCGGAGCCGCCGATAATTCTCCACGGACTTCATCGTAATAGTAACCTTGGGCGATCACTTCCACGTAGTGTGAACCAATATCTTTCGCTAATCTGTAATCACCAAAATCACTAGCGGTAGTGACTTGATAGTTTGTACCCGTTGGCTGCA
>CAZSXL010000014.1:0-12483 GCA_964611225.1 uncultured Gammaproteobacteria bacterium | reverse complement strand
ATACCGACTCCGACACTGATACCGATGTCGACGAGTGCGCCGACGCGGAGCAGCTCTGTGGCATGAATCTCGACGATCAGATCGAGCTGCGTGGCATCGGCTGGGGTGTGGATATCACCACCCAGTACGACAGCTACACGGACTGGACGGATGCCGAACAGGTGGCCGCTGGCATCGCTGCCGGCTACTACCCGCCTGTCCCGAGTTTCCCAGACGTGTCTACCTACCCTGACGCGTACAACGACGCAACGTGGTATCTGAACAACTGGTACGGGTGGAACTGGTGCTGCTCGGTGCTCGACTGGGCGGCGGAATACCACAACCCGGAGTACATCACTATCCACCACACCGCCGGCCGGTTCGATGACGTGTTGGACTACACGGAGTTCGTGTACAACTACCACACGTTTGGTCCCGACCACGGTTGGGGCGATATCGGCTATCAGCGGCTGGTTGGACGCGACGAAGATGATGGCGAGATCCACCACATCGAGGGTCGGTATTCGGGCGATAGCAGTCCGAGTCGTGATCCGTGGGGATCCCTCTGGGTGATCGGCGCGCATGTCGGCGACTACAACACCGACAATGCCGGCATCTCGGTGATCGGAACCTACACCGATGACGCTCCGGACACCGAGACGCTCGCTGCGGTCAAGGCGCACGCGGCTCGGACGGCCTACGAGATCGGTCTGACCGACACTTCGAACATTCTTGGTCACCGTGACTGGGGTTCGACGGAGTGTCCGGGTGAAGCGCTCTATGCGCTGCTCCCGGAGATCCGCGATCACGTGGACTGGTGTCAGGACGTCTGCGGCTACTGATCCGCAAATACGAAACCAAAAAAGGAGGAGACAACAACCCGGTCGATACAGCAATGTGTCCCGGGTTCGTCTTTTTTTAGCTCACTACTTTTACCTCCCCCTACCCCCTCCTCTGAGGAGTGGGGAAAATTCTAGTAACATTTTTTTGTAACTTTTTTAAAAAAAGTTAATTAAAAAAAGATTGACTAATTCCCCCTCCACTCCTCAGAGGAGGGAGGGCTGGGGAGGGAGGTAAACTTGACAAAATCCATTTTTTCCCTTACAATGCAACGCTTTGTTTGGCATCTGCCCCGACTGAGTAGGTAGAATCGTGTCTACTTATCCAGCCTGGGCCGAAATCAACAGAAGCCCGGCGGAGCCACGATCGCCATGCGTTACAACATCCTGTCCCTGGCCGCCTTCGGCCTTCTCAACCTCGTCGGCTGCGCCCCCAGCGCAGACGAGTGTCTCGACTTCACCGCACCGCTCAACGAGACCATCACCCAGCTCAACCGCGAGCTCGTGGTCACCAAGGGCAAGAACGAGCACCTGTCCGATGAGGTCGCGCGTCTCACCGAGAACTACGAGACGCCCGAGACGCTGTCCGTCGACGACGTCACCCGCGAGTACCCCTGCCTGTACGTGGCAGTCTGGAACACCTGGTCGTACTACGACGAGAACCAGAGCCGGTCGCCCGGCATCGCCTACGACTTCGCGATCGTGCCGGTGCTCGAAGAGCACCCGACGATGATCAAGTCCTTCATGCTCGACAGCAAGGACAAGAACATCGTGACGGTGGTGTGGTTCCCGAAGCAGGCGCTGACCGCCGACTACAAGGCGACGGCCTGGTACGAGTCCGGCGTCGGTGCGGGCGAGGCCGCCATCGCGCTCGACGACACCGAGCCCTTCACCTGCCGCAAGTAGCGGAACAACATCAACAACCATCCTAGGAGGATGACATGATCCGTGTCTTCAAACCCCCGTGAACTGCTGCGATGAATCGCCGGTCTCGGGGGTTCATTTTTTTACTACACCATCCCCCTGCCCCTTTCCTAGGATAGGAAGGGGTGGTCGCCTTAGGCGACCGGGGATGGTGTCACCCCGCCCTGACTAAATCCCCGTGGTACTTCTCTTCGTAAATTTGCCAAATGCTAATCAGTAAAGCGGTAATGACGGGTCCAATCACTACACCAGAAATTCCAAAGGTCAGTAATCCACCCAACGTGGCAAAGAAAATGAATAACGGATGCATTTGGGTATCTTTACCGACCAGTGGGCCGCGTAAAACATTATCAATGGTGCCTGCCAAAATAAGCGCAATTAAAACAATCACTGCCTGCCACCACTGACCCAGCACAAGCAAGATGATCACTGTGGGTAATAAAATCACTGAAGCACCAATACCAGGAATAATCGATAAGACAATCATAATCACTCCCCAAAATACTGCCGCTGGTACACCAGTTACTAAGAACGCTAACGCACCAATACCGCCCTGGACCACACCGATCACAATGGTGCCTTTTAAGGTGGCGCGGGTGGTGGAGACAAACCGTTGATACAGTTGTTCTTCATAAGCATCACCGAGCGGTAAAAGATGCATCAACTTTTTTAGGAATTGACTACCATCTTTTAAAAAGAAATATAAAGTGTAGAGCATGATGAGCAACTGAATAATCCACCGAGCTGTATTTTGGCCGCTGCGCGTTAAGAATGAATAGAGAAAGGCTGAAGCACTGGTGCCGAAGCTGGATAATTTGTCTGTGAGATCAATTTTTTCCAGGTAGGGAGCCAGTAATGGATTAGATAAGGTTTGTTGTAAATAGGCGTTAAAGGAAATAAAGGTTTCACGATTACCAAAGGTGTTGTAGACACTAAACGCTTGTTGGATTAGTAGTGATACAATGCCGGCTAGTGGCACAATAAAGATTAATAGAATCAGTATTTCCGTTAACGCAGCGGCGGCATTAGCATTTTTGACTCGTCCCAAAATACGACGATACAATGGATAAAACAGCGCCGCCAACACAGCTGCCCAAAAGACCGGATACACATACGGCCGTAACATCCACAGAAATAAAATGGTAATGCCAATTAACGCCCCAAAGAAGGTATAGGATTGAATTTTTTTGAAATCAATGGCGGTCATGGTCTGGTTTCGCGTTCCGTTAACTCACCCATTAAATTGGTCTGATACAACCGTTTAATTTCTTTGTCGTCCGAACCCTGTCCCAAGCACCACATTAATTTAATCAGGGCGGCTTCGCTGGTCATATCTTGAGCCGTGATGGCACCATGGCTTTTAGCAAACCAACCACCTTGATACCGTTCATATTCCACTCCACCATAAATGCACTGCGTCGAGATCACCGTGGGGATCCCTTGGTTAATGATATTTTCCATGGCTTCTTGAATACCTTCATCGCCTAGTGGAAAGTTACCAGTACCATAGGCTTCAAAAATCACGCCGCGGGTGCGTGGCGGCACCATCCCCAAAATGAAGGCATTGTTAATGCCCGGAAAAATTTTAATAAAGGCCACATCCGTAACCAGGTCGGTTTGCAAGGCTAATTGTTTACTGCGTCGTACAATGCAATGATCCGCCAACCGCAGTTCAGCCCCCAGTTCGGACAATGGTAAACAGTTTGGTGAGATAAAGGCATCCAGGTTAAAGTGTGATACTTTTTTAGAACGATTGCCACGGATCAGGTGATGTCCAAACATGATGGCCACTTCCGAAATCGGTTCACACGCCATCCGGACCGCATTAATCAAGTTAGTCACACCATCGGAAGCAATTTCAGAAATAGGCAATTGGGATCCAGTCACGATGACTGGTTTACTTAAGTTGCCTAACATAAAGGATAAAGCCGTGGCGGTGTAAGCCATGGTATCGGTACCATGGGTAATGACAAACCCATCGTAGCGGTCATAGCGTTCAGCAATCGCTTCGGCAATGACTTTCCAGTGGCGGGGGTTAATATCTGAACTATCTAGTTGGAACAAGAAGACATTATCAATGTCGGCAATTTTAGTAATATGTGGGACATATTCTAGGAGATACTCGCCAGAGGTGGGTGGCTGCAATACCCCGGCCTCATTTTTGAACATGGTAATGGTTCCTCCAGTGTGCAGTAAACAGATTCGTTTCATTGGAAAAGTATAGCATATGTGCTTTAATTCCTCTATGTTTCTTCTTCTATGCGTTATTGGATAGGCTGTGTCAGCCTGGTTCTAGGCTGCACCATGGCTACTGTTGTCTCGGCCGAGGACTATGTGCCTAATGAGGTGTTAGTGAAGTGGGTAGACCAGCCTACCACAGCAGCTGATGTTTCGGTTGTGCGTGTCAGTGACGTGGCTACAGCCATCGACCTGTTTCAAGCTGACCCACGGGTGGAGTACGTTGAGCCTAATTATCGGCGCTTCATTGAAACCACACCCAATGACACCTATTATACTAGCGGCGCGTTGTTTTACCTGGAACAAGCTAGTGATGCCGATATCGATGCGACCAAAGCTTGGGATTACAGTACTGGTAGTAGAACTGTCGTTGTGGCCGTTCTAGATACGGGAGTAGATACAGACCATGTCGACTTAGCCGATAATATTTGGGTGAATCCTGGAGAAGTAGCGGGTAACGGTGTAGATGATGACAACAATGGCTACATCGATGATCTGTCTGGTTGGGATTTTACAGACAATGATAATGACCCATCACCACAACCAACCAGTTCCAGTTTTAATACTACCGTGGTCTTACATGGTACCCATGTGTCTGGCATTATTGGTGCGGTGGGTGATAATGTCGAGGGAGTCACTGGTGTGAATTGGGAAGTCTCCATTATGCCGTTAAAAATTTTTAATGATGATGGTGATAGCAGTGTGGCGGCGTTATCGGATGCTATTGCTTACGCCATTGCCAATGGTGCTGATATTTTGAATATGAGTTTTGGTGGTTATGATAATAGTAAAACCGAACAGGCCGCGATTGCAGAAGCAGTGGCCGCTGGCCAGCTGGTGGTAGCAGCCGCTGGTAATGATTCGATTGATTTGCATGTCTTACCGTCGTATCCGGTTTGTTATGACAATGTGCTTGGTGTTGGTGCCACAGATTCTAGCGATGCCATGGCTAGTTTTAGTAACTATGGCACCAATTGTGTGGACATCGGCGCACCTGGTCAAAGTATTTTAAGTACCTATTATACAGCTGATCCAGCGAATGGTTTTACGGCCGACTATGGCTTTTTGTCCGGCACGTCAATGTCCACGCCAGTGGTGAGTGGTGTGGCGGCACTATTATTGTCGGTGGACAATACCTTGGACATAGCGGATTTAGCAACCACTATTATAGATACCGCCGACGATGTGCAGATACCTGAATTTAGTGCCGGTCGGGTGAATGCTGGCGCTGCCATAGCTGCGCAACTAGATTTAGCGGTATCTGCCTTTCATTCGGTTAAGCGCACAAAAACGGTGAAAGTTAATCAGCGTGAGCGTGATGCCACTCCCTATTTTATTTGGGCCAAACCATTTAGTCCGACAGCAGTCAGTGGATATTATGTTTATTTTGGTACACAACGTTTAGATCCATTAATATATGGTACCTTTCAAACTAAGCGGTCATTTTCGCCGTCTACTCATGTGCGTGGCAATGAACGACGTTATCGTTTGCGCGTCAAAGCGGTTGATGCCGATGGTGACCCATCACCACTGGGAGAATTTGTCTACCTAGTGGATACCAAAGTACAGCGGCCAACCTGGAACAATATTGAGGAGTTAGCAAATCACACTGTGCAATTGCATTGGTATCGTCCCAAAGGTGAGCATGTCGTTGCCTATAAAGTGTATCGGGCAAATAAACTACACGGTAAATATAAATCTATTTCTGGAGTCATTACCCAGAAGAAATATACTGATACAACTATCGTAGTCGGACAGAAGTACTATTATAAAGTGCGCGCAATTGATAATCTAGGTAACCTCAGTAAGCTGTCTACTAGTAAAGCCATCAAGTTATGAATGTGATTATTCTTGGGTATGTCACGGTCTTTGTGTTATGGGTGACGTTGTTTGTCATTCATCGGCAGTCGCCAGCCGTTTGGCACAAAGCGAACCGGGCTACTTGGTGGTTATTGGGGGCTAGTATTATTATTGCCATCGCTTGGTTTATCGACAGTATCATTTTATCGTTTGTGGGGATGTTATTCGCCTTAACCTGCGTCTCCTTTATTTTTCAAGTGCTGACGGATTGGTTGAAGAAAAAAAAAGTGCACAAAGCTTCCTATATTATTTGGTTTGAATGGCTGTTCGTCTTTGCTGTTACGCTGGCCCATGTTATGGTGTGGTCTATGAATACCCTATATGAAGCGACTCATTAAAAAGATCCTGCCGAGTTGGTTGCTAGATTACTATCACAAGGTGTTTGCGCGTCTGGCTGCGTGGCGCTATAAACATCCGTCCAGTAAATTGGTGGTGATTGGTGTAACCGGAACTAAAGGCAAGTCCACTACTGCTAACTTAATTTGGTACTTGCTGACGGCTGCCGGTTATACGGTAGGCATGGCCACAACAGCTAATTTTAGAATTGGTGAAAAAGAATGGCTGAATGACACGAAGATGACGATGGTGGGTCGTAGTCAGTTACAGAAATTGTTAGCCGATATGGTGGCAGCTGGGTGTCAGTATGCCATTGTGGAAACTTCTTCGGAAGGAATTAAGCAGTGGCGACACCTCGGTATTCAATATGATATTTGTGTCTGGACGAATTTATTTCCGGAACATCTTGATGCGCATGGTAGTTTTGAAGCCTACAAACAAGCCAAGCTGGAATTGTTTCATCACCTTAGTCAATTACCAGCCAAACAGCTTAACCAGCATGTCATCCAAAAGGTCGCTATTTTGAATGCCGATTCAGAATATTTTCCAGAATTTTTTACCGCTGCTGAAGTGCCGGTCAAGGTAATGTGGACGCGACAAGGTAGTGCGAATGCTAATCTACCACTGACAGACATTGTCGCCACTAAAGATGGTTTACAGTTTGTGGTCGATGGTCATACCATGATGAGCAAGTTACTGGGCGAATGGAACTTAGACAGCATTGCTTCCGCCATTGGAGTGGCGCTTAGTCAGGGTGTGGATTTTCCGACCATGCAACGGGCTTTGGCGCCAGTGGCGTTGATACCAGGTAGAATGGAACGGATTACTGGTGCACAACCCTTTACAGTGATTGTGGATTACGCCTATGAACCAGTCAGTCTTGGTTTGCTCTATGGATTTTGGCGAAAAATGCAACCACAGAGTAAATTAATTACGCTTATTAGTAGTACGGGCGGTGGGCGTGATACTGGGCGCCGTCTAACCAATGGCCAAGCCGCCGGTGCGTTATGTGATTACGTTATCATCACTGATGAAGATCCGTATGATGATGATCCAATGGTGATTATGCAACAGGTGGCCGAAGGTGTGGTGTCAGGAGGCAAGGTGCTAAACCAAACTGCCTGGATTATTCCCGATCGGCGTCAGGCAATGGCGGCAGCTTTTTCGATGGCCAAGCCTGGTGATGTGGTGTTCTTAACCTGCAAAGGCGCCGACCAAAAAATTTGCCGCGCTAAAGGCAAAAAAGAGCCGTGGGATGATCGTGCGGTGGCGAGGGAAGAGTTGACGAAATTAGGCTATTAGTTTATAATACCCATTGAAAAGGCTTTCGGCCGTGGTTTATACACCACACTTGGCGGGGAGTCTTTTTCAATTTAGCTCAATCGTTTGGAAATATTGAAATTAAACTTTCTTGAGCGGATTCCTTGTCCTCTCTAACTTGTACACAGAATAATTCACCCTCTTTAGTCATACCACAAAATCGATGTAAAATCTGATGTCTTTTATTCGGATTTTCTTTAGATGTTGGTAAAAAGCTCGTATGGCGCAGTAAATCCAATGCGCATACAAAAAGTTTTAGTCGCCTGGCTCTATCTCCCCAACTTTTTTGCATCAAATGCGGCCAAAATCTATCTAGAAATACTTTATCTTTACTGAAAAATTGTGATCGAACATAAGGTCTTCGTTTAGTCCTCTTCTTAATCGGAGTATAGTGAAGCATAGCTTGGGCCAGCACTTCAGCATAATTACTGCCAGACAACTTACTTAGACTAGAATGGTAAATATACATAAAAACGCCCAACTTGGGCGCTCTTTCAAAACCAGTCTATCATGTATTGGCAGGTAAGGCAAGTTTTATCCTGATTTTATTTTGATTATCCTGTACATAAGTGTACAGGATATATGAACAATTTAAAAAATTACATCCAATCTTAAAACAAGAAACGCTGGTGATGTTACGAGAAGAGTTGACCCGTCTACGGCAAGCTTAGGATGATTACTCTTCTTAGCCAACTAACTCCGGAGCAGGATTGCTAATCAAAATCTCCACCGCGGCGTCGGTATCAGCACCAACAAATTGGCCTAGTTCAACGGCGCGTTCTAGTTCTTCGCGATTGTAATCGGACGGATCTTTCTGGTAGTTCTCCACGGCTTTATCGACCCCTTGTTGCCAAGCCTTTTGCACTTCTTCCCAGTTTTTATCATCGGCATCGGTGCCTTCGTTGCAACCCAGTGCTTCACAGCGGGCGCGTTGTCTCATCACTTCCTCTAAGTTATCCTCAGTCGGATTCTCTTTCAGTTTTTTAGTTGCCTCATCTAAGGCTTCCCTGGTTTTCTTTTGCAGTTCTTCCAAATCTAACGTATCTTCTGGTTCTGGTAAGGGTGGCCACCACGGGAAGGGCGGTGGGTTGTCATCAATAATTTCACCGGAACCTAGTCGTTGTGAAGCATGCGAAACTTCTTCACCGCTATCATCATAGCGGTCGTAATCGTAGTCAAAATCACCCTCGTTAAAATCGCTGTTACTAAAGTTGATCGTTTTTGGAATGAAAGTCAAACAACTGGTATCCAGTGTCAGGTTGGCAGTCGACGTGTTGGTAATTGCTATATCCAGGGAGGTAAACGAACCGTTGGAGCGCGCCGCTACGGTTACTTGGCCGCTACTGGCAGCATCATACAGTGATGGAATCGCTTGTTCGGTGGCACCAGCGGTCTTGGCTACCACCGTAGTAATCCCAACTGCAGCCAAACCGACGCCGGCTACTAGACCAATGATCCACACTGGCCTCGGTAACCAATGGGCAGCGCCGCACACGATGCTACCGAGTAATAATAAACCACCACCAATGGCCAAACCCAGCCCAACCATGTTAGGAACAGCGTTTACTGCATTCAAGATGGTTTTTTCGGGCCCAGCTTGTATGACAGTTCCAAGGTTACCAAGAGCATTCTCTGTGACCAGAAGGAGGGCTTGGTCACTTCGACTCATAGTAGACGTGTTGGGATCAAGATCAGAGGATGGTTTTAAGGCTGTATTGTAGTTAGTCCAAATATCCACCTGGGTTGTGGTCATGGCAGAGGAGGCTGTCGCTGAGCGCAAGAGATTGCATAATCCTTCGCCTTGTAAGTCATAGACACTACCAGCCAAATAATACTCCTCACCGGTTGCTGGTACGCCGCGACCACCATCTAAGCAGAAGGTCCGGATGCGGAGCTGTTTGGTTTCGCCCGCCAGTACGGTTACGGCCGATGTGCCGGGCGCTTCGTTGTTATAAGCAGCCTCAAAATCATAGTTTTCGATAGCGGTATATTGATCTTGCGCGTCTTGTAATAACGGTTGGGCATTGATAGCACCATGATCCACATAACACTGGGCTAGATCCACTTTTACTTGGGCAGCCCCTAAATAAGCCTCTTTGGTGTAAGGCGCCATGAAATTAGTGGCTTCGGCCATCATCTCTTGTAGCCCAGCTAAGGCTTCACTATCAATACCCAGTTGTGAGCGCATCTCTTCTGGAATACTATCGCCCAATTCGGTCCAATCGATCTGTTCCGTGGTAATACCGGGTATGGCGGCACTAGCTGCCACGAATTGTGGTTGGTAGACGTCGTAACAGTTAGTACGTAGATCCTCTAATAGTGCTTCTGACGATATGGATTCGCCCACAGCGGGTGAGGCAGACACCATGCTTAATATAAGGAGCAGTGTTAATTTGTTTTTCATACTTTATATTATAGCATACCTCCCCCTATCTCTTACTCTTACCCCAAACCCCTTGCAGGGGCTTTCTGATTTGACTCCCCTGCAAGGGGCCGGGGGTAAAGGCTACAATCTGTGGATAACTCGTAAAATACCAAGCCAACCTGCTTGACAAGCCAGTCTGGTTTATGTACGCTACGGTCTGATTTCTTCACTCGAACTTGTGTTGCCCTAAGAATCAACTTATTATCTCACTCATACTAGCCAAGGGTGATGCAACACAGCCACAATTAACTAACTCCTACATCACATTCATGGCGGCCCATGAATGCAGTGTTTTTTTATCTGCGCCCTATGCCCAAATCCAGCGATATCCCATCCTATCGCCAGACGTTCGCGCCAATCTATGACGCGGTCAATATGCCTAACTTAATTGAAGTGCAGCGCACTTCATATGCTTGGTTCATGTCTGATGGACTAAAAGAATTATTCGAAGAGATTTCGCCGATTGCGGATTTTACTAGTCGTGACCTAGAATTGCATTTTGACGACTACTATTTAGATGAACCGCGCTTTGACGAGAAAACCGCCAAAGCCAAAAATGTTACCTACGAGGCAGCTTTGCGCGTGATGACGCGTTTGGTCAACAAACGCACCAAGGAAATCAAAGAGCAAGAAGTCTATTTGGGCGACTTCCCTCTGATGACCGATCGCGGTACGTTCATCGTCAACGGGATTGAACGGGTCGTCGTGTCACAACTGATTCGTTCAGCTGGTGTCTTTTTTACTTCAGAAAATCTGCGTGGCCGCAATTATTATGGTGCCAAAATTATTCCAAACCGTGGTGCCTGGTTAGAATTTGAAACTGATGCCAACAATGTGATCTATGTGAAGATCGATCGCAAACGTAAAGTGCCGGTATCCGCTTTATTGCGGGCGTATGGTTACTCACTGGACACAGACATCATCCCGTTATTCCAAGATGTCGATACGGATGCTGAAAATAAATATATTGAAGCTACCTTGGCCAAAGATTCCTCCAAATCCGAAGGTGAAGGTTTAAAAGAGGTTTACAAACGTATTCGTCCAGGTGATTTAGCCACCGTGGATAACGCCCGTGGTTTGATTCATGCTATGTTCTTCAACTTTAATCGCTATGATTTTGGTCGCGTTGGTCGTTACAAAATCAACAAACGGTTCCAGTTTGATCAAGAGATCACACCTAAAACTCGCGTGCTGATGCGTGAAGATGTGATTGCGGTGATTCGTGAAATTATCCTCATGAACAACAGCCAAGCCGAAGCGGATGATATTGATCATTTGGGCAACCGCCGCGTGCGGGCAGTGGGTGAATTAGTGCAGAATAAATTCCGCATTGGTTTGGCTCGGATGGAACGCATTGTTAAGGATCGCATGTCGACCAAAGATATTTCTACGCTCACGCCTGGCCAGTTGATTAATGCGCGTCCGGTGATTGGTTCAATCCGCGAGTTTTTCATGAGTTCACAGTTATCCCAATTCATGGACCAGACCAACCCCTTGGCTGAACTGGAACATAAACGGCGTTTATCGGCGATGGGCCCTGGTGGCTTATCGCGTGAACGGGCTGGGTTTGAAGTGCGTGATGTGCACAGAACGCACTATGGTCGCATCTGTCCGATTGGTACCCCTGAAGGTCCGAACATTGGTTTAGTGGGTCACTTATCTTCTTATGCGCGCGTCAATGCCTATGGCTTTATTGAAACGCCGTATCGTAAAGTTGAAAAAGATCCTAAAAACAAGACGGCTCGCGTTTTGGATGAGATTGTCTATTTAGATGCCTTTGAAGAAGAGCGTTCAGTAACTACCGCCGCTACGACTGAACTAGATGAAAAAGGTTATTTTGTTGCGGATAAATGTGAAGTACGTAAATATGGTAAACCAGAAATTGATCATGTCTGGAATGTTGATTATGTTGATGTGTCACCGAAACAGATTATTTCAGTCGCCACTTCGATGATTCCATTCGTGGAACATAATGATGCAGTGCGCGCCTTGATGGGAACAAACATGCAACGTCAAGCGGTGTCTCTGGTACGTCCCGATGCTCCGATTATTGGTACCGGGATGGAATTCCGTGCCGCGGTTGACTCTGGCCAAGCCATTGTTGCCAAACAAGCTGGTGAAGTGGAACATGTTAGTGCCCATAAAGTAACCGTCAAAACTAAAGAAGGCATTGATACCTACGAACTAGGTAACTTCCTCCGTTCCAACGCTTCTACCTGCATGAACCAGAAACCGATTGTGGAGCCTGGCATGAAAGTGAACGTTGGTGAAGTATTGGCCGATGGTGCCTCTACCCAAAATGGTGAATTAGCGCTGGGTCAAAATGTGTTGGTCGCGTATATGCCGTGGGAAGGTGGTAACTATGAAGATGCTATTTTGCTCTCGAGTCGCCTCGTCCAGCAAGACTACTACACCTCCATTCACATTGAAGATTTTAAAATCGACCTCCGCGACACCAAACTTGGACCGGAAGTCATTAACCGCGACATCCCAAACGTCGGTGAAGAAAAACTCAAAAACCTCGACGAAAAAGGTGTAATCAGGTTCCGTGCTCAGGTCCAA
>CAZSXL010000013.1:0-12714 GCA_964611225.1 uncultured Gammaproteobacteria bacterium | reverse complement strand
CTATTTACGATCTTCCTTAGATACAAACAGCGCTGAGCCGGCTGCAACACAACCATATCTGCGTGATTGTCTACGGTACATCTTAAACCACGGTTATATCAACCACGCTATCGAAAGTGTGCATCCCGATGCTGACAGTATCAGACTATATGTGACAGATGTGATGAATAAGGTATTTGAGCATATGGTAGCTTGGTTTGATCTGGAGCGGGCGTTTGAAGATGGTATCAATATGCAAAGTGAGGTTGATCAGTTTCGTAGCCAGTTAAGTGATCAATTGCAAAGCACATATTATCCTACAGCTAAGGCAGCATAATATTGTATACCATCCATTTAATACCTGTACCATGGGGTTCAAATTCTGAATACAGTAGTCTACGATTTTTTTTGCGACCGGACGAAGAAGAATAGTAGCGCAATCATGGCAAGGGATGCGCCTACAATAACTAGTGTGGTCGGGGATAGTGTGACCCATTGGTTGTAAATTCTATTTTTGAATCCATCTATCGTTGCCCGGCGCGCCACTTTGTCTAGGTTGTTTAGGTCATCAGTAGCATTTTCAATGTTAACAGTATGTCCGCACATGCTGTGGCTAAGACTCCACTTACCATCACTATCTGCTTCAGCATAAATTAAGTATTTCTCATCAACTAAAAATGTTTTACCAGAGCAGAGCACATCACATTTATAATCATGCGTATACAGCACTAACTCATTGGTCACTGAACCTTTCCATGTTTGTGACAGATCAAACGTGACAACGGCGGTTTGGTCTTTTTTCTTACCAGCAGTGCCTTGGTATTCCTTTGCCGTGACAGTTCCTACCGCCACTAGGCCAGCATCATTGTAGGCCTGTTCTAATGGCAACGTATTACAATCAAATGCCTGAACTATTGTTGCAGGTGCCATTTGAAGAATTAACAAAGTTATTATAAAGATGAGTTTTTTCACCATGTTATCATTATAATCTAATCTGTATTATTTGTATTCACTCACGCAACGCCTGTACAATGGGGTTCAAATTCTGAATGCAGTAGTCTACAGCATTCTCGATTGACAAAAGCCATTTTTTGAGCTAAAATTTGTTTTATATGCCAGTAGAACCTCCATTACCATTTCGGCCAGATCATCAACCTACCCCAGCAGAATTGGAGAGTTTGTTGCTACGAGCCGGTACATTTGAGGGCTTACAAAGCTGTTGGAGTATTGTGCTCAGTAGTCTGGAGACTCCTGCATTTCAACAAACTGGAGAAGTAACTCATTGGCTTAAGTTAGTAGGGAATTCTTTTTCCAAGCCACCTCACGAATGTGATACGGGTGTGAAACAAATTTGGGCACAACCAGAGTTACGTGTTCAGTTAAAAGATTTAGGTGTCCCTGAAGAATTTTTATTACACACCGTACGGGTCGGAGCGCTCAAAGGGGCATTGACCAGTATTGAAAAATCTCCCCACGAACCTGTGCGGCTTTATTCTGATGGAACAGTCGGTCGCGATACAGATCAAATTATTGATCATGAACAGTTTTCTGACCCTGCAGCCGAGCGAGGCCGTTTGATTAAAATGATCCATCGGCAACAAAGCGAGCCGACTTTAGATGGCTACAGCTGGGCTAATGCCCAACTGGGAGTTTTAGCGGAAGCCAAAGTGACCGCCAAAGCCACAGAAGTGGCGGCGAATCGTGTAGCGGCAGAAGCTAGAAAAACTCAGACTATTGCTCTGATCTATGGCAACATGCGTGACCCAGATTTTCATCTGCAACCAGCTGATGCAGCGTTATTACGCGGTGAGTTCGCTAGTCGATTAACAAGATGGAGGGGGTTTATTCAAGGGGATGGTAGTAAAGTGGTACGAGAATTTATAACCGAACACAGTGATGCTGCAATTACTCCAGAACTATTTTCCACATTTAGAACCCGTTGTGCAGATCAAGCCGGTGAAAATTTTCCTTGGGATATCATGAATCCAGCTTCAGGTTGGTTTGCTGTGTTGATTATTAACCGTGCAACCACCCTATCCACATTCATCTCGAATCTTCACAACAACATGAACAGTTGGTTCAAGTTATAATACTCGCTGTAATTTTCTGACTATGTTAAGACAGATGCGTTTGGTTATTACATTAAGTTTCATCACTCTAGTAGGTATCGACTGTATGAGTAGTGATGATACAATCAAAAATTCCACCACTACTGTTGCCACTAAGGATGTTAGTAATGTTGTTGTGAAGACCACGGCAGTTGATCAGTTTACGGAAAAGGAGAATGGCGAAAAACCTTATTATTGTTTTCCTCGTTTTCGCGCTATCCTAGTTGGTAAGGCGTATGAGGGCACCATTGATTTGCTAACAGTGCGTGACCGAGCGGTTGCTGTTGGTTTGTATGTGCTTGAACATGATGACAATGACACATTGAATCCAGTGTACTTACATATTGAACAAGGGGGAGCAGGGTATGCTTTAGGAATCTCTATCTCTGAAAAAAGCGTTGAAAACCATATCAGCTTAGATGGTTGCGGTGATGTTTCTTTATTAAAAGATCAATATAAAACTTTGTTCAACCAACTAGGATTAGATAGCGCTTATCTGGATCGTCTGTATTTTGAGGAAAAGAAAATTCCCAATACACTGTTAATTGACTAAACTAACTCGCTATTGACATTAACTCTTAATTTGCTATGATACCTGCAAGAGCGCCAACAAGGCGTATTTTTTATGCACAAGTTACTGAAGCAATATTTCGGGTTTGAAGACTTTCGGCCGCTCCAGGAGCAGGTGATTCAACATGTCATGGCACAACAAGATTGCCTGGTGCTGATGCCGACGGGTGGGGGAAAGTCACTGTGTTTTCAGTTACCGGCCTTGGCACTGCCCGGTATCACCGTAGTCATCTCCCCGCTGATTTCTTTAATGAAAGACCAAGTTGACCAGCTGCAGGCCAACGGAGTCGCGGCGGCTTTTTTGAATAGTACGTTAAAGCCTGATGCCATCGCTGCTATCCAGCACCAGGCGCGGCAAGGTAGATTAAAGATTTTGTATATCGCCCCAGAACGGTTAGCGGCCTTTGGATTTCAGGATTTTTTACAGAGCTTAAACCTAAATTTAATTGCGATCGACGAAGCGCATTGTATTTCGGAATGGGGTCATGATTTTCGCCCGGATTACCGCAACTTAAAAAATCTGCGTTCTGATTTTCCTGGCCTGCCTATTATTGCCCTCACGGCCACGGCTACGGAAACAGTTCGAGCCGATATCTTAAAGCAACTGCGCTTGCGTCAACCAAAGGTGTTTGTGTCTAGTTTCAACCGGCCAAATTTAACGTATCGCGTTATTCCAAAACAACAAGCCTTTAACCGGTTAGTAGAATTATTGCAAAGCTATCGTGGTGAAAGCGTGATCATCTATTGCTTCTCGCGCAAGGGGACAGAAGAGGTAGCAGAGCGTTTACGCGCGACTGGCTTTACAGCAGCGGCTTATCATGCCGGCCTGACAGGGGAAATACGCCAGCGTACCCAAGAGCAATTTATCCGTGACGAAATACATATCATCGTCGCCACGATTGCCTTTGGCATGGGCATTGATAAACCAGATGTGCGCTTGGTGGTCCACTACGATCTACCAAAATCGGTGGAAGGGTATTACCAAGAAACGGGGCGGGCTGGTCGGGATGGTTTACCAGCCGAATGTGCTTTGTTTTTTTCCTATGCGGATAAAAATAAACATCTATATTTTATCAACCAGATTGCCAATCTAGTTGAGCGTGAAAAAGTGCTGCAAAATTTAAACCAAGTAGTGAAGTATGGAGATCTGCAGGAGTGTCGGCGTAAGTTTTTGTTAAGCTATTTTGGTGAATCCTATCCAGCAGACAATTGTGCGACCTGCGATGTCTGTACTCACCAAGTGACGAGTGTGGAACCGGAAAACTCAGCCTATGACCAAGCCCTGTTTGACCAGTTACGCACTGTCCGCAAACAGCTGGCTGAACAATTAGGCGTACCACCGTACATTGTGTTTGGTAACGCTAGTCTACAGGAAATGGCCACCTATTTTCCACAAAGTCCGGATACTTTTTTACAGATCGCTGGTGTCGGCAACCAAAAACTAGCCCAATTCGGCGAAACGTTTTTAGCAGGAATTAGTCAGTATGCCCAAGTGCATGGTTTAGCTGATATAACCCAAACCAAATTAAAACCAACTACTCAGTCGACCGTTGCCTATCTTGGGTCTACCTATGACACTACTAAACATTTACTACTCAAAAAACAGTCAATCGCCGATATGGCTAAAACCCGAAACTTAGCTGTTGGTACAATCTTGGCTCACATTGAAAAGTTAGTGCTGGCTGAACCCCAACTTGACCTGGCTTATTTACAACCAGAATCAGGTCGATTTGATACTATTGCTAAAGCTTTTCAGCAGATTGGCAGCACCATGACTTTAGCCCCGGTGCGCACATTGCTAGGGGACAGTTTCAGTTACGACGAATTGCGTTTGGTAAGACTTTTTATAAAAAAGTAGCTATACTCTAATCATGAATAAAATCATTGCACAACTTAGCCAAGAAATTTTCTCTGTGGTGGCTGCTCAGTGGCAGCAACTAGATAATATTCATAGCAAAACTAGTCCTGATGATATTGTATCCAGTTTAGATTTAGCGGTGGATAGTTTGATTACTGATCGCTTACACCAGGCTTTCCCACAGGATGTGATTGTCACGGAAGAATCATCAGCCGATCAATTTGTAAAAGTAGTGGCGGGCCAACCTGGTTGGGTAGTGGATCCCATTTGTGGGTCAATGAACGCCGTGCGGGGGATTAAATTCTTCACTACAAATATTGTGCGCGTGGAGCAGGGGAAGGTGACAGCTGCGTGGGTATTAGATCATTGCTTGAACCAAATCATTTGGAGCGAAGGTAATCCATTACCACACCCCGATACCAGTCATGTCACTAAGTTAATTGATCTCTGCCCAAATCAATATCTCTTCCAACAGTCTCCCGAAGTGTCGGAACGTTACCTAAATTTAGTGAGAGCGTTCTACACATTACCCAACGTGAATCTTCGCGATCTGCAGTCATCATTGGTGTCAGCTTATGTGGCCGTTGGAAAAATAGACGGCACCATTACCCCGTTTGTGAAACCGTGGGATATTTTAGCGGCTTGTTTCTTGGTCGAAAAGTCCGGCGGTATCGCCACGTACTTCAATGGTCAACCGTGGGACATTAACATTACCTCCGCGATTTTAGCGAACTCTCCAGAGGTGTATAAACTGTTAAAACAGCAAGTTGATCAAGCTCAATTAAATACTATCCGCTAGAGCCTACATTATTGAGATGTAATACAGCTATCAAACAGTTGTCATGACGGTTCGTAAAGGCTATACTAGTCCTCTATGAACAGTCATTTTCTACTAGCTAGCTTGGTTATTACCTTACCCATCTTAGCTGGTTGCACAAGCACTGATTCTAGTCAGTCTGATACTATCCGGGTGGGCTATTTTCCAAATATTACCCATGCGCAACCATTAGTTGGACTAGCAGATGGCAGTTTCCAAACAGAACTTGGTGATGTCATAATTGAACCCTTTACTTTTAATGCTGGTCCAGCTGAAATTGAAGCTCTGTTTGCTGGTCAAATTGACATTGCCTACATTGGCCCTAGCCCAGCCTTGAACGGCTTTGTGCAATCAGAAGGGGATGCTCTCACGATCGTTGCCGGCAGTATGTCTGGTGGCGCCTCTTTTGTAGTACAGCCAGAACTAGCGGCTGCTTACCGAGCCAATGGCGACAGTGCCTTCGTTGGTAAAACGTTTGCCTCACCACAGCAAGGCAATACCCAAGATGTCTCCTTGCGCACTTACTTCCAAGACAAAGGTTTGCTCGAACAAGTGACGATCAGCCCAATGGCTAATGCAGATCAAATTTCTTTGTTCCAACAAAAACAGTTAGATGGTGCCTGGGTGCCAGAACCATGGGTGAGCCGCTTGGTCAGTGAAGTGGGTGGGGAAGTGTTAGTAGATGAACGCGACCTGTGGCCAAACGGTTCGTTCGCGACGACAGTGATCATCGTTAGTAACGATTTTTTGGAGCAACATCCTGACGTTGTGAAGCAGTGGCTTACTGCGCATGTGGCCGTAACCGATTGGATCAACGCTCATCCCACCGAGGCACAAGCACTGGTCAATACGGAAATCGAACAGTTGACAGGGGCTGCCTTAGATGAGACAGTATTAGCCAACGCCTGGGAGCGTTTAGACCCAACCTATGTACCAGATCAGACCGGCATTGATACCTTTCGTGGTCAGGCCGTCACCCTAGGATTTATCCAAGCCGCCGGCCTCGATTTTAACCAGCTTTATGACTTCAGCCTCCTCAGCGAAATTACAGGTCAGGAATATCAGTAAGGTTTTCGAGACCAAGAAAACCAGAACCGAGGTTTTACAAGACATCTCGTTTGATGTTGGTAGCCACGAGGTAGTTTGTTTAGTGGGACCATCCGGTTGCGGAAAATCCACCCTGTTCAATGTTATCTCACAATTAGATCAACCCACGACCGGTACCGTTATTCACACCGGTCGTTTGGCGATGATGTTTCAGGATCCAGCCTTGTTGCCGTGGCTTACTGTAGATAAGAATGTTGCCTTTGGGTTAGATCGTAAGCAATACAGTAAGTCTGAAATATCCCAACTGGTAGAGCGTTATCTGAAAATTGTTGCCCTCGAGCAATTTGGTTCGGCCTATCCACATGAATTATCCGGCGGCATGAAACAGCGCGCCGCTTTGGCCCGCACATTAATCATCGAGCCGAATATTATTTTGATGGATGAACCGTTCTCGGCCTTGGATGCCCAAACCAGAGAGCGCTTACAGCAATTTGTGCAGACCTTATTGCAAGATTATCCAGTCTCGATTGTGTTTGTCACGCATGATGTGCGGGAGGCCGTATTGTTAGGGGATCGCGTCTTGGTACTGACCAAGCGCCCAGCGCATATTCGCAGTGAATATAAAATTGACTTGCCGCGTCCCCGCCGCAGTTTTGATTCTAACTTAGACAGTTATATCCGCAGTATTACCGAACAATTACAGGCCGAAGCGTTATTATACACATGAATAAATTTACCCACTCATTCTTGAAACCACTACTCGGCTGGGTAGGATTATTTCTTACTTGGGAAATAGTCGTGCGCCTAAAGATTTGGCCGACCTATGTTTTTCCCTCACCAAAACGGGTCATGGCTGTGTGGTGGGATTTAATGACTAGTGGTGAACTGTTACCAGGCGTCTTAGTCAGTTTACAGCGCTTAGGGATTGGGTTCGTAATTGCAGTCTGTATTGGTACCTTGATTGGATTGGGTCTAGCCCGCAATAAAAACTTAAAACAAGTGTTTGGTGGTTTAATCTTGGGATTTCAGACGTTACCAAGTATTTGTTGGCTACCATTAGCGTTACTCTGGTTTGGCCTGAATGAAAAAGCGATTTTGTTCGTGGTAGTTATGGGAGCAGTCTTGAGTATTACGGTAGCGGTAGAAGGCGCCGTGCGCACTATCCCGCCAATGTACCTGCGCGTCGGTAAGATGTTTAAGTTGTCACGCTTCAATATGTATCGCCGCATTATCCTACCGGCGATGTTGCCAACCTTTGTCACTGGCTTGAAACAAGGCTGGGCGTTCGCTTGGCGTTCGTTAATGGCAGGGGAGATGCTCTTTATTACCGCTGGCTTAGGTCAACTGTTGATGATTGGCCGTGAACTGAATAACATTGCCCAAGTGATGGCGATTATGCTAACCATTATCCTCTTAGGTCTCTTGATTGATCTGTTAGTGTTTGGTGTGGCCGAACGTCACTTGCACAAACAGTGGGGTTACATCAAGCGCTAAAATCAGTTGTAACCTTAGTGCCGGTTTGCTATACTGTGTGCAATTAAATTATTAACGTATTATTCAATGCGTACCAACACATTAGCGACCTTGTCTGGCCTAGCCCTGAGTGCCTTGCTCTTAGCTGGTGCCGGTTGTATGTCAACAACCACAACATCGAACGCCAACACTAATACCACAACTGTGGCAGTGGATGATGATGCCGATGAAGTAGATGAAGATGAGGAAGATGAGGAAGAAGGAGACGAAGACACCGCTATTGAGATTAGTTCACCAGAAGACGGTGACACAGTAGCGACTACGTTTGATCTTGAGGTCGAGATTGACGACTTCACTTTAGCACCAGACAAAGTAGAAGGTGCCAATGCGGAAGGTGAAGGCCACTACCACGTTTGGGTAGATGGTGAATACTTCGTAGCCGGTGTGGCTGAAGTCACCTCAGTGGCAGGTTTAGCGGTTGGTGAACATGAATTGATGGTATCGTTACAAAATAACGACCATACCGATTTAGCGCCAGCTGTAAAATCCGAAGCAGTCACCGTGACTGTTGAGTAAGGAAAGAAAAATATAAAAGCGCCCTAACGGGCGCTTTTATATTTGGTGGGAAGAGAGATTAAAGATCCACAAACTCTACAAACCCGCCTTTGCTGGCTGTGCTGATGGCGTATTGCTCATCACCTGCCGTATCATACACCGTCACTTTACTACGAGTGAATGAAGACACAGCAATGTTGGTTCCATCATAGGCTAAATCGCCAATGACACCGACACTAAATGGTGTATCGTCGGTTGGGTCAAGATTACCTTTATCCACGACCCATTCGTGCAGCTGTACCTTAGCATTACCACCATGTTTAATGATAGCAACTTGATCTGCAGCGGCGGCAATATGCACACCGGCCGAACCAGTAATGTTGAGCTCATCATATTGCACCAGGTTAGCTACGGTAGCCTCATTATCACTAGCTGGATAGTACCACAAGTCCACTACTGCACCACCGAACATGGATCCGGTGATGATTTCTTCGCTAGTATCGCTATCGCCATCTTCTTCTTGGACAACATCAGCCACATCTACCCAAGCGCCATTGCTGTAACCAGATACCTCACCATCATAGTGGGCTAAACGGGCATAGGCGTCGTCCTCCACTTGTAATACATCCATTAGCACACGTTCCCCGGCAAAGTTAGCCAGCACAATCTCATCGCCAGCTTCACCATCCACATTACCCACAGCCACCGTATAGCGTGATAGTCGGCTAATATCTGACTCTTTTGGAATGACTGCAGATACTTCCAGGTTGCCCGCTAAATCAAAGACTTTCAGTTCAGGGTTGTGTACTTTTTTAAATGGTACCGTGACAATTTCCAGTTCATCATCATTGTCGACATCACCAATAGCTACTTGAACACCCAGTTTTTTGTGGTAGGCTTCGAATTCTAACAATTGAGCTTGGTCGTCTTGGGCATAAGCCGTCACCACACCACGAGGGAAGCGATCACCGCGACGACCGTCAAAGCGAGTGGCGCCACTACCTACCACGAGAGCGTCTTCAGTGATTTCATTACTATCAGTAAAAGTCACCCGCACTGCTTTGGTGGTATCACCAGTCGTTGAGTGAGTTTCTAATCTAAATTTAACTTCATCACCTGAACTAATGCCCGTGGTAGTATAGAAGGTTTCAATATTTTGCTTAATTTCCATGGTGGCACTTGGCGCTGTGGCCATATCGTCTGAAGTCTCAGAGTGCGAGGTATCAATAGCTTCTATAAAAGTATCTTCGTCGGCTTGAAAACCATCGGTAGCTCCGTTTTCTTGCCAGATTTGCAGAAAATCATCTTCGGCAGCAATGCCACCACCAATATCATATTCAATTTTAGCTACTATATACCAATCAAAACTGGTTTGATTACTGATGGCAGGGTCGGTATCAAAGGCAAACACCATATCATGATCAAAAGCTTCTGGCAGGGCAGTAATACCGGCGGCAAATATTTCCTGATCAAACATTGAGACGGCTTCGCCACTAGTCATGTTTGTCATCGAAAACATTGGCGCTGCGGTGGTAAAGGCTAAAATCATATTGGTTTCATTCACCCCAAACCAACCATCGCTAATATCGATCTGGCCTAATGGATCATACAGATAGGTAGCACAATCCGCTTCATCCGTTACTTCATCCCAGGCTAGGGTTGTAGTATTCCAGCAATAGCGGGTACGATTGGCATCATTCACACCATCTTCTACCACTTTATAGTCATCCCAAGCAGATTCGATGACATTATCAATCGTGATGGTGTCGTCTGCCAGATAAAAACTACTTGCCTGTGCAACCGGAACCCAACCGAGCAGGAGGGTGATCGTTGCGCCTATTTTTGTTAGACGTTGTAACATAGTGTTTTTTGTTTACTGCTTAGTAATTACCTTTAGTTTAGCACGGTAGTCTTCGATAGGGAATTAGCACTCTTGACAGTAGAGTGCTAATTTCGTAGGATGTAGGGTATGGAAACCCTATCTGACCGTAAACAGGCTCTTTTAAAGGGAATTATTGAGGAATATACCTCTAGCGCCAAACCGGTTGGCTCCCAGTGGCTTGTGGAAAAGTTGGGTTTAGACTTGTCTTCAGCCACGATTCGTAACGAGATGAAGGAGCTAGAGGAGCACGGCCTGATTGACCAGCCCCATACCTCGGCCGGCCGGATCCCAACCGAAGATGGCTACCGTTTCTATATTGAGCACTTTTTACAACCGAAAGCTGAGCTAGATTCAACGAGCCAGCAGGAATTACAACAATTAAGCCAGGTGCTGACCGACCAAGGTCCAGAGGGGATCGTCAAGAACGTGATGAAGGGCGTAGCGACCAAATCCGATGAGGCGATTCTCATCAGTTTGAATCGTTATAGCTACTACTACACTGGGATTTCAAACCTCTTCCGCAAACCAGAGTTCCAAAACATGAACGAGGTGTTGGTGTTCTCGCACTTAATCGACCAACTAGATGAAGTGATGGCTAAATTGCACAATGCCGAGCCGGATGATGACATTACCTTTTTTGTCGGTAGCGATAATCCGGTTAGTCAATACTGCAGCGCTTTAGTAACGCAGTATCAAATTGGACCAGATTTAGCTGGCACCGTAGCCTTGCTCGGGCCAATGCGGATGGACTACCAGTACAATTACAACTTACTAAAATATTCTAAATCCTTATTACGTGACATGGTCACTCCACACTTATGACCGACACCCCACCGCTACAAGATGAAGCCATTGATCAGCTTGAGGAGACAGGAGACGAAGAAGCCCTTTTACAAAAAATAGTTGAATATAAGAATCTAGCCGTCCGGGCTACGGCCGATTACCGCAACTTGCAACGCGAATCTGACCAGCGGGTACAAAACATGCGTCAGTTTGCTACCGACCAACTACTGACCGAGCTGTGTCCATTAGTAGATTACTTCGATAGTGCCTTAGCGGCTGTGCCGAGTGATCAAGCAGATCTCAGTTGGATTCAAGGTGTGAGGCATATCCAGGACTATCTCATGAAAATACTAAAAGACAATAACGTAGAACGCATGCTAACGGCTGGCCAACTGTTCGATCCCAACTTACATGAAGCCGTTGGAGAAGAGGAATCCGATCAACTAGATCAAACCATCATTCGGGAAGTCCAAGCTGGATTTACCCTCCACGGCAAAGTGATCCGCCATGCCAAAGTCATCATTGCAAAACATCAATTAACCAATCAATCATTATAAATATATGCGCTTAGTCAAATGGTCCCCCATGATGCCCCCAATGTTCCAAGACTTCAACGACATGTTCGAAGATTTCTCTGGAAACACTTCACTAGCTGGTAACTTTTCCCCAGCTGTCGATGTCTACGAAAAAGATAATCAGGTAGTAGTAGAAACACCATTGCCTGGTATCGATGCCCAGAATTTGAAAATCTCCATCGAGAATGATGTGCTCTCCATTGAAGGTTCCAGTGAAAAGAAATCAGAAATCGACGAGAAGAACTACTATCGCAAAGAAGTGCGTTATGGTTCTTTCCACCGCGCTGTGGCTTTACCCTGCAGCGTAGATGGCGACAAAGCCGATGCCGATTACAAAGATGGCATGTTGCGGGTAACCATTCCTAAGGCAGCGGTCGCGCAGAAGAAGACAATCAAGGTCAGTACGAAATAATATTATCAAACAATAACGAACAACATCATTATGGGAAGAATTATCGGAATTGATCTTGGCACTACTAACTCCTGCGTGGCAGTGATTGAAGGTGGTCAACCAAAAGTCTTAGAAAACGCCGAAGGCCATCGCACTACACCATCGGTAGTGGCATTATCCAAAACAGGGGAACGTTTAGTTGGCCAAGTGGCTAAGCGCCAAGCGGTTACCAATTCAGAGAATACGATTTTCTCGGTGAAACGGTTAATGGGCCGCCGCTTTGGTGAAGATTCCGTGCAACGGGACATGAAACTATTGCCCTATGTCGTCAAGCAAGACGGTGAAGGGGTTAGTGTCACCATGGGTGGCAAACAATCCACGCCGCAGGAAATCTCTGCCATGGTATTGGCCAAACTGAAAGCGGATGCCGAAGCCAAACTGGGTGAACCAGTGACTGAAGCAGTGATTACTGTACCAGCCTATTTTGATGATGCCCAACGTCAGGCCACCAAAGATGCCGGTAAGATTGCCGGTTTAGAAGTGAAGCGGATTATTAACGAACCCACTGCTGCCGCGCTGGCCTATGGCTTCGATAAGAAGGCCGACGAGAAGATTGCCGTCTACGATCTTGGTGGTGGTACTTTTGATATCTCTATTCTAGAAGTCGGTAATGATA
>CAZSXL010000012.1:0-13408 GCA_964611225.1 uncultured Gammaproteobacteria bacterium | reverse complement strand
CAGTGATTAACGAACGGCAGCTCAAGAACATGTCCGCCGTAGTTGATCAAGCTGTTCAAGCTGGTGCCAAAGTGTTGATTGGTGGGAAACGGTTAAGCGATGCCGAGCATGCTGCTGGCTTTTACTATGCTCCTACTATCTTAGAAAACGTCAAATCCACTGATGCCATTTCTTGTGAAGAATTATTTGGTCCGATTACCACTCTATATCAAGTCAACGACTTTGCGGAAGCATTAGCTTTAGCCAATAGCACTGATTTTGCGTTGACGGCAGCGATTCATACCAGTTCGATTCATCGTATGCAAGAGTTCCAGGATAAATGTGTGGCGGGAGTGATTTCCGTGAATGGTCCATCCCATGGTAGTGAACCGCACTTACCCTTTGGTGGTGAAAAAAACTCCGGTACGGGTGGTCGTGAAGCTGGCACCGAAGCCTTGGACGTATACTCCGATTGGAAAACGATCTATATCAAGCACTTACCTGAACATGTCTAGTTGTATTGCTTTAATTCCAGCTCGCACTGGTTCTAAACGCGTTGCCAGTAAAAATACGAAACTCCTGGCTGGCCATCCGTTGCTGGCTTACACCATTGCAGCAGCTAAAGCAGCTGGTGTGTTTACGCGCGTGATTGTATCGACCGATAGCCAAGCGACTGCCGATATTGCCAAGCACTATGGTGCTGAAGTGCCGTGGTTACGTCCAGCTGAATTTGCCCAGGATACTTCTCCAGATATTGGCTGGGTCAAACATGCTCTCCAAAACTTGGGTGGTGATACACCTGAAGCCTTTGCGTTATTACGTCCCACTAGTCCGTTTCGGCAAGCTAGTACCATTCAACGGGCTTGGCAACAATTTATTGCTTTATCAGGTGTAGATTCCATCCGAGCAGTAGAGTTGTGCAGACAACATCCCGCTAAGATGTGGCAGTTGGTGGATGACCACTTGGAACCAGTGATGAAAAACCCAGATGCTACAGCCACCCCATGGCACAGCACACCTTACCAAGCCTTACCAAAAGTGTATGCTCAAAATGCCAGTTTAGAAATGGCTTGGTGCCGTGTACCACTAGCACAAGGCACGATCGCCGGTAAAGTGATTGCACCATTTTTTACTGAGGGCTATGAAGGTTTTGATATTAATACGGCTGAAGATTGGATTGTCGCCGAATATCTAATTGCCCGTCAGTTAGCTACTTTGTCTCCTATTTCCTAACTACTAATTCCTAATTACTGACTCCCATGCTCTCCTTTGTACCGCTATCCGAAATTAAACGGTTGCGTCAGACTGTCACTGATCCGCTGCAGCAAGCGCAGGTATTAGCGACTATATTCCGGATTAACACTTTATATATGATCGCTCAAGCTGGTTCGGGGCATATCGGTTCCAGTTTTAGTGCCATGGATATGGTGACTTGGCTGCACCTAAATGAATTAGGTACAGACGGTGTCTATTTTTCATCCAAAGGTCATGATGCTCCTGGGCTATATTCTATTTTACTAGGTTTAGAAAGACTACCGTTTGAAAAAATTCATACGCTACGCCGATTGGCCGGTTTACCCGGACATCCGGACGTGGCCTCTACCCCTGAAATGGTTACGAACACGGGTTCATTAGGTATGGGCATTGCCAAAGCCCGTGGTATGGCCAAAGCCCGTCGCTTAAATAAGCAACCTGGTCAGTTTTTTGTGTTGACTGGTGATGGCGAATTGCAAGAAGGGCAAAATTGGGAATCGTTGCAACCCACGGCTAATGGCCACTACGGAGAAATAACAGTAATTGTAGATCACAATAAACTACAGTCCGATACGTGGGTAAAGCAGGTGAGTGATTTAGGAGATTTAGAAACTAAATTTAAAGCCTATGGTTGGGAGGTAGCGCGTCATGACGGTCATGATCTAGCTAAATTTAAAGCTACCCTAGATCATTTTCGTACGATTACTGATCAACCAAAAGTATTGATCGCTGATACTATCAAAGGTAAAGGAGTTTCCTTTATGGAATCTACTGCCTTTGGTGAAGATGAAACCTTATACAAATTTCATAGTGGCGCCCCCAGTGAAGATAATTATGCTAAAGCCTTAGCGGAATTAGTCAGCCAACTCGGTGATATCAACATTCAATTAGAACAGCGTGATGCTCTGCCAAAATATTCTACCACTGCCCCACAGAAATTAGTGATCGCCTATGGTGATGAGCTAAAAAAGATTGGCGATGAACAACCTGACGTAGTAGTGCTGGATGCTGACTTAATGTTAGATACGGGATTAATTCCGTTCAAAGAGGCGCATCCTGATCGCTTCATCGAATGCGGCATTGCTGAACAAGATATGGTGTCGTCGGCTGGTGGTTTAGCGCTGTCTGGCAAACTGCCCATTGTCCATTCGTTTGCCTGTTTTTTATCGACGCGACCTAACGAACAGATTTATAATAATGCTACTGAACAAACTAAAATTATTTATGTCGGTTCATTGGCCGGTGTCTTGCCAGCTGGACCAGGGCACTCCCATCAATCCGTGCGCGATATTTCTATTCTTGGTTCTATTCCTGGGTTAACGTTAGTGTCGCCAGCTACAGAGCAAGAGGCTCGTTTGGCACTGCGCTGGGCGGTTGAGCAGAACACTGGTTCCACCTATATTCGGTTAGAAAGTTTACCGATTGACTTACCATTTACCTTACCGAACAGTTACCAATTAAAAACTGGCGTTGGACAAAAAGTGCATGATGGTACCGATGTAGCGATTGTGGCTTACGGTCCAACATTATTGAAGCAAGCTTATTTAGCAGCTGCAGCCTTAGCGCAACAGAATATTAGTGTGGCGGTGTATAATTTTCCTTGGTTAAATACAATCGACGATACGTTTATCACAGAACTATCCAACTACCAGGCAGTGCTGACGTTGGATAACCACTATGTGCAGTTGGGCCAGGGTGTCATGATCAAGGCAGCTGTGGGTAGCCAGTGCGTTAACCTTGGTTTAACGGCAGTACCCAGTTGCGGCCAGAATGATGAAGTGTTAGCCCACCATCAATTAGATGCGGCTAGCATACAAGCACACATTCAGCAGTTACTCGCATGAAGCGCTTCGCTCTGTTGTGGTGTCTGGTTGCTGCCTGTCTGGTGACGGCCGGAGTTGGCGTGATTACATATCGTATTGAGACGAACTATCTAAAACATAATTCGTATTTTTACGATTCTGTTTACTATCAATTTTATAATGCACGGTTAGCGGAACGCTTACACACCGAAAGTCGTGTGAGTGTTGCTTGGGATGAATGGGTGCATAATGACCGCCATCCCTTGCGGACTGTGCCCCTGGTGCTACTTTACCCCCAGGCGCTCACCCAACCGTTGGGTCATTTATTTACGTTCTTGCCTAGCCTAGCTGTGTTACTAAGCTTAATGGCTTGGCTGATCTATCGTCGTAGCCAGAGCATACTTTACAGCCTAGTCGGCATTAGTCTATTTAGTAGTTTACCGGTGTTGTACGACGCCACTTATGGTGTGGGTGTCTATTGGTTGGAATGGCAAGCAGCGGCTTGGGCCGGTGCGGCTGGTATCTGTTTGCTGTTAGCTCTGCACCGCCAAGCGGATCGGTTTTCCGGTCTGGGTTGGATCAGCGGCTTTGCGTTGTGTGCCGTAGCGGCTGTGTTAAGTCGCTACATTTCCGCTATGTTTGTTTTCATCAGCTGTTCACCACTGTTTGGTTACTATCTTTGGAAAAGCCGGCAACGTCTGAAGGCGATAGTATTTCCACTGGGGATTATTCTGGGACTAGCTGGTTATTTTTTAATTACTCATGCCGAGTCCAACCTGCATTTTTATTCTACCTATGGGTATGCACTTAATCAGACGCTATCCGCTTCTGCCACGTTTATCGTGACGGGGTTAATTAGTTTTGTGCAGCGGTGGTTTCCAATCGGTTGTTTGCTGGCGCTGATCATCAGTGTCGTCATCAGTTGGCGGCAGTGGCGCTGGTCGGAACTGCTCCTGATTGGTTGGCTGGGCGTGGGACCATTAGCCTTGTTGTTGGCACTAAAATCGGTTGGTGCAGTGCATCCACTGGCCTATAGTTTAGTCGGCTTAGTGTTAACTGCTTTAGTACCGATGAGTTGGCCACAATCCCTATCTCGTTTACGGTTTGTGAGCATTGCTGGAGTAGCTATCATCGTGCTGGTACTGACACAGCAGCATGGGCAAACCATTGGACAACTGCAAGCTCAAACTACTTCCACCCAAAAACAGTTTGATCAAACCTTGGCCCAAGCGGTTGCGCAAATCCCAGATGACACCATTGTGTGGAATGGTTTCTTTGAAGAGTACACTTGGATTCCAGCCATGGAAAACTATTACCAAACCGGAAAATTATACCTACCCGCTGGCCACCCGTTTTTCAATGCTCACCTATCTGCTTGGCAAGGGGATTATCCAGGCTTAAGCGATCAGCAAATTGCCGAACGGGTGTATGCTGGCACGAATCAATGGGTAGATGTAGCAGTCGTATTAGCCGATGCTACTCCAGTGCATACTGGTGAGTGGATGACTAATCCAACAAGTCAGGCGGTGTCGGAATATGTGACCACGCGCATGGCTACCGATCCGCAGTGGGAAAGAGTCTTTACAGTTGATTCCTTTTATGGCACGTTAATTGGCTACCGTAACCTAAAACCTAATCCTGATAATTATCCCTTAGCTTTACATGTCGACCCTGCCGTCCGCCCTTAATCTTAGTGACATCGCTCCCGGTTTAGAATACCGTGACGGCATTTGGTATGCTAAAACAGCAGCGGCTATTTCTTATCCAGACAGTGGCAATGCGGAGTGTTACGCCATTGAAGATGATAGTTTCTGGTTTCAACACCGCAACCGTTGTCTGTTAACGCTGATGAACAAATTTCCGCCAGCGGGTCGGTTATTTGATATCGGCGGTGGTAATGGTTATCAAGCCAAGTTGTTTCAGGCATCTGGGTTAGCCGTCACCTTGTTAGAAGCGGGCAGTGATGGTGTACAACACGCTAAACAACGTGGTGTGAAAGAATTAATTTGTAGCACCTTAGAACAAGCCCAGTTTTTACCGGGCACGTTACCAGCGGTAGGCGTGTTTGATGTGGTTGAGCATATTGAAGATGATCAACCTTTTTTACAGCAGTTGCATGCCGCGATGCAATCGGCTGGTCGGTTGTATCTGACGGTTCCCGCTTATCAGTGGTTATGGTCCAATGAAGATGTGAGGGCTGGTCATTGGCGGCGGTACACCATTCGCAGTATCTCTAGTCGGTTGCGCCAGGCCGGATTTACCATCGAATACGCCAGTTATCTATTTTCACCGTTGCCGCTCCCCATTTTAATTAGTCGGCGCTTCTTTAAACAGATATCTAGCACTAAACAACATCGCCCCAAGGTCAATTGGCTGGGTTTTGAAATCACCCTGTTACGGTGGGGCTGGAGGATTCCATTTGGCAGCAGTTGTGTTATAGTAGCCAAGAAGATATGATGATTTCTATTGTTGTCCCAGTCTATAAATGTGCTGGCAGCTTAGTGGAATTGCACCGTCGGGTTCAGACTGTGCTGGCTAAGCTCCAGCTTGATTTTGAGTTGTTGTTAGTGAATGACGGTAGTCCAGATAATGCTTGGTCGGTCATCACGGATTTAGCCGCTCAAGACAAACGGGTGGTGGGGTTGCAGTTGACTAGAAATTTTGGACAACACTATGCGATTACTGCCGGCTTACAACATAGTCAGGGTGATTGGGTGGTGGTGATGGATGGAGATTTGCAAGATCAGCCTGAAGAAATTGAAAAATTATTTAAGGTTGCTAGCGCTGGTCAACACGACATTATTTTTGCCCGGCGGGTGCAACGGTTTGATAGCTGGCTGAAACGTCTTTCCTCAGCTTGTTTTTATCAAGTGTTGAGTTATTTAACCGATACCAAACAAGATTCTACTATTGGCAATTTTGGTATCTATAGTCGGCGGGTGATTGATACGCTCAATGCCATGACAGAAAATTTACGTTACTTTCCGGTACTAGTTCGTTGGACCGGCTTTACCATGACCACAGTCGATGTCACGCACGCTGCTCGGGTGACTGGACGCTCTAGTTATAATCTGGCCAAATTAGTACGCTTGGCTTTTGATGTCATCATTGCGTTTTCCGATAAACCATTACGCCTGACCGTTAAACTGGGCGCTGTGATTGCGCTAGGATCCTTTCTATTTGTGTTGTATGTCGTAGGGCAGTCATTGTATGGCACGGATCCGGTAGAGGGTTGGGCTAGTTTAATTGTTTCGATGTGGTTTTTATCTGGACTGATGATTATGATTTTAGGGATGATCGGCTTATACATTGGTAAAATGTTTGATCAGGTGAAACATCGGCCATTGTATCTCGTGAAGACCAAGTTAAACTTGCCGCAATGAATTACCTCTACATTTTTGGTACAGTCATCAGCACGGTAGCTAGTCAGTTGTTACTGAAGTGGCGGGTAGGTTTATACCAGGATGTTTCTACCACCTTCCCAGGAAAGTTACAATTTTTAGGTAAATTACTGATGGATCCCTGGGTTGTGTTTAGCTTGGGCTTAGCGTTTTTAGCGGCATTATTCTGGATGCTGGCCTTAACCAAGTTCCAGCTTAGTTTTGCTTATCCATTTACTAGTTTGTCCTTTATTCTGGTGGTGGTCTGCTCAGTGTGGTTGTTTAATGAACCATTCACGGCTTACAAGTTAGCCAGCTTGGGTTGCATTTCCATCGGCCTCTTGTTATTAAGTCGCTCGGTATGATTCCGTTTAATCGTCCAGCCGTAGTTGGTAAAGAGTTAGACTACATTGCGGATGCCATTGAACAACGTAAATTGTCTGGTGACTATACCTACACTAAACTGTGCCATGCCTGGTTCAAAGAACAGTTCATAGCTTTGGATGTGTTATTGACCACTTCTGGAACATCGGCTTTGGATATGGCAGCGGTATTGGCTAACCTAAAACCTGGTGATGAAGTGATCATGCCATCTTACACCTTCACTTCTACTGCCAACGCCTTTGTTTTGCGCGGTGCCACCATTGTGTTTGTAGATATCCGGCCAGATACGATGAACATTGATGAGCGCTTGATTGAAGCGGCCATTACCGAACGTACCAAGCTAATTGTACCGGTGCATTATGCCGGTGTCAGTTGCAACATGGAGGTGATTATGGACATTGCTAAGCGCCACAACTTGTTGGTGGTGGAAGACGCAGCGCAAGGCGTTAATGCTAAATACCAAGATAAATGGCTAGGTACCATTGGCCAGATTGGTTGCTATAGTTTTCATGAAACTAAAAATTATACTTGTGGTGAAGGTGGCGCCGTGGTCATCAGTGAAGACAGTTTAATTGAACGGGCCGAAATTATCCGTGAGAAGGGGACGGATCGTTCCAAATTTTTCCGTGGGCAAATTGATAAGTACACTTGGGTGGATATTGGGTCATCGTATTTACCGAGCGAATTGAATGCGGCGTATCTTTTTGCCCAGCTTGAACAAGCTGACGTCATTAACCAGGATCGCCTACACAGTTGGCAGCGGTACTATGACGGTCTACAGAATTTAGCTAGCGCAGGCACCCTCACGCTTCCCACCATCCCGGCAGATTGTACCCACAATGCGCACATGTTTTATATTAAGGTGAAAGATCTGCCGGAACGTCAGGCCCTGATCGCACACTTGAAAGCCAACGATATTATGAGTGTGTTTCATTACATCCCACTACACAGTGCTACTGCCGGTAAAAAGTTTGGCAGGTTTCATGGGGAAGATCTCTATACTACAAAAGAAAGCGAACGGTTATTACGCTTACCAATGTATTATCAACTAGGGGATGATGCAGTGGATAAAGTGATCAGTGCGATCCAGACGTTCTATAGCCAACCCTAAAGCCAAAAGTGATAGTAGTATTCAAGGCTAGTTTGTTTGTAACCGCATTTTTCGTATAACTTGCAGGCAGCCACATTGTCACCTTGAGTCACTACTTGGCTGCTCGTATAACCATGCTGCACAAACCAGGTTTGGGCGGCTCGAATTAAAGCTACACCATACCCTTTGCCGCGCTGGTTAGCATTCACCGCTACTAACCCAATATCACCGTGGCCATTTTTTTCGCCGACGGTTACGACCGCCACACACTTACCTTGTTCTCGAATGACTAATACAGCTTTGGCCAGTTCATGGCTGCAGGATTTCTGCATCCACTGGATATACAATGCCTCGAATTTTTTCTGATCCATCTTCGGGTCCACCCGAAAGCGAGAATATAATCCAGCCTGAATCGACAGATCAATCAGGTCCGCACTAGCGGTGGTATCCGTATATTCTGTAACGAGTCCAAACTGTAACTGTTCTGGCGGGATGTTTCGTAAATCCATTTGATAGGTGATTTTTTTATCGACCAAGGTACCGACAGCGGCTTGCGCAATCGCTTGGCTACCACTATCGGTACTAGCCCAGTAGACTAAATGGACTCCCTGTGTACGCAAACTATCCAGTTCCGAGATGTCTGATATCTTCGCTACCGGAAAACCAAAAAATTCACTATCCCAGGTTAACATGTGATTATTGTACCATATATTGTATACTAATACTGATATGCGAGTGACCAAGCAGATTCTTGACCAACTCCGACAGACTTTTTTAGGAGGTTTTTAGTACGGAACTATAAAAGATACAGCGATGAAAATACATAAGTCATTCTACCTACTGACTGCACTCTTACTTACTGTACTATCTTTACCTATAATTTCGCACGCAGCGTCTACTATTGGTGTAGTCCAGACTCATAGCAAGCTTTTCAAAGCATTTAACCCTGTTGATGGTAGCTTACTAAGCTCTCAAACCTTACTGTACGCACTGCAACAAGATGAATACCGTTACTATGACTATCTTGTGGCAAATATAAGAAGCGATATAGGCGCTGAGTGGGTCACATATAACTATCCTGAAGGTACCAGCGGTTCCCAGGTTTCAATCTATAGTCAAGAGGGTAGTTTGGTAGATGGTTTTTCAACCGGCATGAGTACAAGTCAAATCATAACAGTTGGTGAATTATCATCCGAAAATGGTGGTGAAGAAATAGTAGCATGTAAAACATCTTCATCTGTATCAAGATTAAAAATCTTTTCATATACTGAAGGTGTAGGTGCTTCACAACTTCTTTCCTTTAAGCCTTTTGGTGAAGGTTCGCGTTATGATCGAGGCTGTAGTAAACTCGCTATTGGTGACACTAATGGAGATGGAGAAAATGAAATAGTGACTTTTAGATATCATTCAAAATATGGTAATAATAGTTTGGTAAAAATTTTTAATGCAAATGGCAATCCAGTCTCATCTTTCTTACCCCCCCATACTGATGATATCAATGACCGAATTTATGTTGAGGATATTGATGGGGATGGAAGTGCTGAAATCATTTTTCAAAGTAACAATCAATACATATTTGCATACGATGAAAATGGTCAGCAGGTCTACAGGTTTGATTCCCAGGCATTCAACAATAAAGATATTGTAAAATTTGACGTAGCAGATATCGATGACGATGGTGTAGCTGATGTGGTTATTCAAGAGAAAGGTATAAAAATAAAAATCTTAATACTTAATGCTGTTGGTCAAGTTTCAACATCCTATAACCTCTATCCTGAGGCTGTTCATACACCAGAAAGGACTATGTTCCTAGGGGATTTTAGTACGGATCTATAATAATATACTTACGAAGATTCAAAAGCTATCGTATTTACTTACTCCACTGATACTGCTTTTAGTATCTTTACCCGTAGTTTCTCGAGCTGAAACCTGGTCACAAATGAATGACTCTGGTTTTGGTGATGTAAGCAACACCGCAGCAACTCTCTTTAAGATCTGGGGAAACCTATATGCTGTCACAGACAATGTAAATGGAGTACAGGCCTATTCTTATGACTCTCAAAACCATATATGGGAAGAGGAGACTGGCTGGAATTTTTTGAGTGACCATAATAATATTGCAGTTAGTGCCAAGCTTAAAATAAGGGGCAATAGTGTCTTTTTGGCATTCACGAATACGGTAACTGGTACAGAAGTCTGGCAACTGGAGAATATAGGTTCGCAGGGGGATGTAATAAGAACTACCCAAGTCAATTACGACGGCTTCGGTAATAGTGGTTATACATCTGTACTCCACATGTTAAAGTTCAATAATCGTGTCTTGGCATATGTACAGAATGCGGGAGATGGGAATGTCAGGGTTTTACGAACACCAATGGATACATCCGAAGCTCCGTGGTTTCAGTCATGGGAATTTATAACCGATCTAGACCATGCAGAATTTTCGGGTTTAGATGGGGCAGAGATTTTCAATGATAGTATTTTTCTGGCCAACCATGAAGGTGCCAGTGTTTGGAAAAGTGATGATGGCAGGACGTACAATGAGGTTACTTCCATACCTGGGACGGTCACTGACTTACAGCATATTGATGACAGGAATAAATTGTATGCTACGAATATCGGGGGTCACATGTATAGCTCTGGAGACGGTTTATCCTGGACAACCATGAGCAATATTCCCTATGCTGATCGTTTCTACCAATTACTTCCAAAGAATGGAGCAGATCGGCTGGCTTTACTTGGACAAACTGTAGATAAAGGTTCTTTATTTGTTCGTAACGGTTCAACCTGGACAACTAAGACCGTGGACGGTTTTGGTAATAGTGATAATACAACTTTTTCGAGCGCGCTTTGGTTTCAAAAGAAATTATGGGTGGCTTCTCGTAATACGACCGATGGAACAGAAATATTTAAGCAACTTTAACAAAAAAGTCCATGTTAAATTTTCTCGGTGGTTTTAGTACAGATTTGTAGGATACATTTCTCTGCAAGAAAATAGATCTTTTGACTATCCGGTCTAGTATAGTATAATACGGCGGCCATGATTAATTTTTTCGGGCCGAAATTGGCTGAACATATTTTTCGCTGGGATAAGGTAATGCGCACAGCGTCACTATCGCCTTTAGCGAGTGATGCGCCACATGTTTTATTAGCCATGAACGTGTATTGGGAGCAGTTCGTGAATATGTATGCCGTACTGGCTGCATCCCTACGGGCACGGGGTGTGCGGGTGAGTGTGTTGGTGAATGATGGAGTCTTACCAGCTTGTGAGAAGTGCTTGCTAGTGAATGAAGCATCCGGCATTAGTTTACATCAACATGATTATAAAGAGGTCAAAAAAATCTTTGCCCCACTGGGCATAGAACTAATCCGGTTTAGTGACTATGTTACTTCAGCAGAACAGCAAACTTGCACACAGCAAGCACAGACTGTTGATCTGGCTAATATCAGTTCGTACCGTTTGCGCGATATTGCCATAGGTGAGCATGCTTTAGCGGGAGCGTTACGTTATTTTGCCAAAGGGACATTGGAGAACGAACCGAATGCTGAACTGGTATTGCGGCAGTATTTGGCGGCAGCTTTGATGACAGAACACGTCATGCAAAAGCTACTTAGTAAACAAAAATTTGATGCAGTGTGTTGCCATCATGGTATTTATATTCCGCAAGGGATTGTCGGTGAAGTCGCCCGGCAGCGTCAGGTGCGGGTGGTGAATTGGAACGTTGCTTATCGAGAGCGCTGTTTCATTTTTTCACACGGTGACACCTATCATCACACCTTATTAAGTGAGCCGCCCAGTGTCTGGGAGAACATTCCCTGGACTGCGGAATTAGATAAAACCATTACCGATTATTTAGTGAGCCGTCACAGTGGCAGTAAAGACTGGATTAGTTTCAACCGTGCGCCGCAGGAAAATCGCCAAGCGATTATTCAGCAGTTGGGTATTGATCCCCAGAAACCGGTCATCGCTTTACTTACTAACGTCATTTGGGATGCCCAGCTACACTATCCCACTAATATTTTCCCGAACATGATCGAATGGGTGAAAGCGACTATCACTTACTTTGCCACCCGGCCAGACTTACAACTTGTGATTCGGATTCATCCGGCAGAGCTCAAGGGAACCATTCCATCCCGTCAGCTGATGTTAACGGAAATTCAGCAGGCCTTTTCACAACTGCCACCTAATGTGTTTATCATTCCACCCGACAGTGCCATCAGCACTTATGTCATTGGTGAACTCTGTAACGCTGCCATTATTTACGGTACTAAAACTGGAGTGGAATTGGTGAGTAGCGGTATTCCTACGATTGTGGCGGGGGAGGCTTGGATCAAACATAAAGGGTTGACGATTGACCCGGCTAGCTTGGCAGATTATACGGCTGCGTTGGATCAGTTACCCTTGCCTGGGCGTCTTGATAGCGCTGCCATTGAGCGGGCCAAGTTATATGCCTATCACTTTTTTTATCGCCGGATGATCCCAGTTAATTGTATCCAACCAGGTAAATCTATTTACTTTACATTACAGTTGAATAACCTAGCGGATATTTTGCCGGGCGCTGATGCTGGTTTGGATATTATTTGTGACGGTATTGTGACTGGGGCACCGTTTGTGTATCCGGATGAACAGGCTGGCAGTAAAATCCCCACTACCCCGACAGGCGCTTGGCTGGACATGCGTTAGCGGTCTGCTATTTGGCAATGATCGTCCGTGCTGTCTAAACGTCCAGCTACCAGGGTAGCCACCACATCGGGTTCAGCCAAAGTGCTGGTATCACCAATTTGATCTAGATCATTTTCAGCAATTTTGCGTAAAATACGGCGCATGATTTTACCGGAGCGGGTTTTAGGTAGGGCGTTCGCAAACTGGATTTTATCCGGTGTGGCAATCGGTCCAATGACAGTGCGAATTTGCTGCTTCAGGGTTTTGCGTAATTCAACGGATGGCGTCTGGTCGTGCTTGAGGGTCACAAAGCAGTAAATAGCTTGGCCACGAATATCACATGGGTAGCCTACTACCGCAGCTTCGGCTACTGTCGGATGGGCGACGAGCGCGCTTTCAATTTCGGCGGTAGACAGGCGATGTCCAGATACATTAATGACATCATCGATCCGTCCTGTTAACCAATAGTAGCCATCTTCATCAACGCGGCAACCGTCACCCGAAAAGTAGTAGCCAGGAAACTGAGAGAAATACACTTTCTTAATGAGCTCATGTTTAGCATCGCCATAGACACCACGAATCATGCTGGGCCAGGGCTTGCTTAATACCAGGCTGCCGGTTTCATTGACTGCTGCCTCCGTGCCATCTTGACGTAGCACCTTGGGAACCACTCCAAAGAAAGGTTTAGTGGCTGATCCTGGTTTGGTTGAGTGGGCACCAGGAATGGCCGTAATCATAATGCCGCCGGTTTCAGTTTGCCACCACGTATCTACCACTGGACAGCGTTTTTGACCAATGACATCGTGATACCATTGCCAGGCCGCTGGATTAATCGGTTCGCCAACTGTACCTAACA
>CAZSXL010000011.1:13164-14348 GCA_964611225.1 uncultured Gammaproteobacteria bacterium | reverse complement strand
TCACCACACCGGGTTCCGGATAGTTCTTCAAACGCTTACTCATTTTTTTACCATCTTCCGCTAATACTAGGCCGTTCACAATCACATGCTGAAAAGCGGGTTTGTTGTATAACGCAGTACTCAGTACCATCAAGGTGTAAAACCAGCCACGGGTTTGATCTAACCCTTCCGCAATAAAATCTGCTGGAAAACCAGGTGGTAGTTGTTCGGCATGTTCGCCCCCTAACCAGTGATTTTGCGCATATGGCATTGAGCCAGATTCGAACCAACAATCCAGCACCGATGGAATACGCGTAAACGTTTTACCGTTGCGTTCAAAGGTCACTGTATCGACGAACTCTTTATGTAAATCCGTTAACTGCACACCAGATAACTGTTCCAGTTCAGCGCGGCTACCGACACAGATCACTTCACCGTCTTTAGCTTTCCAGATCGGTAACGGTGCCCCCCAATAGCGTTCACGCGAGATCGCCCAATCTTTGGCGCCTTCTAACCATTTACCAAATCGACCTTGCTTCACATGTTCGGGCATCCACTCAATGGCATTATTATGTTCAACCATTTTGTCTTTTAATTGGGTCACTTTAACAAACCAAGATGTCGTAGCATAATTCAACAATTTGGTATCGCAACGCCAACAGTGCGGATAACTATGCGTAATCGTTTCCTCTTTAAACACCGACCGTTGTCTGACTTCCTCAATTAGTTTTAGTTGCGCTTCGGCCAGCGACATTCCAGCATACTTAGCAAATTTACTGTTATAGCGACCATCCATATCCACTTCTAGCACCATCGGAATGTCATTACGCTGGGCGGCTTGCATATCAATATCACCATACGAACCGTTGATCGTAACAATGCCTGTCCCTTCGGCTACATCCACATAGTCACCAGCAAAGACATGATACGCATTTGGATTGCTCTGTACTTCTGGTAACTCTTTATACTCTGACCAAATGGGCTCATATTCTAAACCAACCAAATCACTTCCCTTGATTGTTTCGACCACTTCATATGGACGATCATTAAATACAGCCTCCAGTCGCTCTTTGACGACGATATAATAGTCATCACCTGATTTTATTTTCAGATGCTTAAATGTTGGCCAATCTGTAAACCGGTTGTGGCCGGGTTACCTACCCGTGGTGATGGCCCAGCCAAAGCAAAGGGTTTTTTCTGCCCGG
>CAZSXL010000011.1:0-13154 GCA_964611225.1 uncultured Gammaproteobacteria bacterium | reverse complement strand
TTTCCAAGTCACTGCCGTATCCTGGACATCTTTGTAACCTAGGGTAACTTCAAAATTCGATAACGGTGTCACACACCGCGGGCAAACGTGCATGGCTTTTTTCCCTTCGTAAATCAAACCTTGATCGTAGAGTTGTTTGAATACCCACCACACTGATTCCATATAACCAGGATCCATCGTGCGGTAATCATTCTCCATATCGACAAACCGACCCAAGCGCTCAATAGTTTCTTTCCACTCATTCGTATATTTCAAGACACTGGTACGACAAGCGTCGTTAAATTTAGCGACGCCCATCTTCTCAATATCCTGTTTGCTTTTGAGACCCAGTTCCTTCTCAATTAAATTTTCTACCGGCAAACCATGACAATCCCACCCCCAGCGTCGTTCCACCCGATAACCCCGCATCGTCGCATACCGCGGAATGACATCTTTAATGGTAGAAGCCACAATATGGCCATAGTGTGGTAATCCAGTCGCAAACGGTGGGCCGTCAAAGAAACTAAAAGATTTATCAATCGAACGGCTGTCCACAGAGCGTTTGAAGATACTGTGGGTTTTCCAATAGGCAGCTATTGCCTGCTCCATGTCAGGAAAGGAATGTATCGCCATAACTAACTAGTCATCAAAACTTTCGTTATTGATCGCTTCTAGAATAGCACCTTCTTTGTATAACACATCACCTTCGTCTATCTCAACTAAATGCAGTTTTTGCAATAAATCCCTCCCTGTCTTCTTGAATAGACCAGTCGCTTTGTCAACATTACCAAATTCAAGTAGCTTGGCTAAGCGGCCAAAGGCTTGATTCGGTTGCGGTCGTGGCTCATCTGGTCGACGTGGAACACAGCCCATTAACACAACCACCTGGTCAGCCTTTGGTATTTCGAGTTTAGTGAAACGCTCACTGATGGTAGGATCTAGTTGATTAAGCAAACGTTCTCGAGCTATTGGTTGCTCATCGAACCAGAAAGCATTTAGCGCATCCTCATCATTTGCAAACGCTCTCAAACCACTACGCAGCAAGGTTTCATCAACGTACGGTAGATCTGCCTCTAGATTGTTGATTAAACCACAATCGGTTACCCAAGTTTCACCAAACACCTGCTTCATACCAACAAAGGCAGCTTGCAGTTGATCTAGTTTTTTTAGCACTATTCCAACTGTCTCAGCTGGAGTTGATCCTTCCACAACGACATAATGTAGTGAACGCATCACCGCTTCACGCAAAGCAGTTGAGGCGGTTGAACCAGAAGCAACTGTTTCGATAGCGGCTAAATCTTCCAACAGTGAAGTCTTGATCCATTCCGATGTAATATCTGTTTTGCCATCTTCGTGTGGGTAAGCTTCAGTCAACATGGCAGCGTCAACCGTACCATTGAACATCTGTTCGACCAGTAAACGTGTTGGTTCACTAGCATCGGGCTCTTCAGGCTCAGCTGGCGCTAAACCGGACGCTTCGACAGCGGTAGCAAATGCAGTCGCGCGTTCAGCGCTAGCGGCCTCGGCAGCTGCTTTACCTAATTCTAATAGCGCCGCTAATGGTTGGCTACCTGCTTTAATGGCTTCCATCACTTTAACGATGGCCGGTACATTGATGCTAGCGGGCGCATCTGGTGTAGCGCCTGGTATGCGCAAACCAAATTGATCTGCACCTAACCAAGTATCTGGAAAAATTTCCCGATCGCGCTCACACGCTTCCACAAAAAGTTTAATTGTCTCGATGAAGACATTTAATGATGCAAAGTTTAACTCTTCTGGTTGAAGCAACTTAAACTGTTTAAATACTTCGCGATTCAAACCACCAGCCAAGGGGTCTTTATCCCCCACCTGGAAAGCTTTCACCAATCGACCACTATACTCTTTGAGCGCAGCTCGGACATGCTCAGCCGTTATGCCGGTAGCTTCCCCATTAATATCCACAAATAATTCAGCTGGTAAGCGCTTGCCAAAAATTTCATCCACCCACGGTACCACCACTACGTCTGGTTTTTTGCCTTTGGCCTCTTCCGGTTCTGGGAACAACAGTTCTTCCAAAGCCTCTGCGTCGAGCTCATCCATGGTGCCGATCTCTAGCAGCTCGTGCAATTTGACACGAATTTGTGTCATCACGGGACGATCTGCTACGTTACGCCATTTTAAGTCTTGCACTTTGCGTCCAGCCAGTAGCGCAGCAAACCCTTCGGCAGCTTCTTTTTGGGCAGTGTAGGTAGCTCGCTGCTCGTCTGTGATCTCCCCCTTTAGTTCTTTAGGCATTTGCCCCAGCAAGCGCACAGCTTCTAGCTGTTTTTTGCTGATCAAGCCATTGAATCCACCTTTTCCCTCGGATTCTTCAGGCCCAATTATGGCTTCCATCTTTTCTTGGTTAGGATGACTACGCATAATCCCAGAGATCAGTTTCTTGGTATTAGGGCCAAGAATAGCATTCGTTTTCCATAAGGCTTTTTTGAGTTCAACCAGCAAGAGAGCATCACGCCGACACCGTTCTACGACTTGACCAAACCCCTTCGGTAAACCTTCTTCCGGTTCTGCCTGATCATCTGGATTTAGTAGTTTGCGTCTACCCCCCATCTCGGTAGAGATACCTAAGGTTTCATTAATTTTAATAATACGTGCTAGACGCGCTGCTTTTAACTTGTCATAGTCTATCTTGTCATCTGGTAACTTAAAATCATCCTTGTTGGGTTGCTCTTCGACTTCGTCAAATAAATCTAAGACCGATTGCCAAAAGTTTAATTCCTGGTCTGGCGATAAGCCAATTAGGCGTTGATCAGCTGCTCGAATAAAATCATCGGCAATGGGATCCCCTAACATGATACGGTAAACACGATCTTTGATGGTGTCAATTGGATTGAGCTTGGTTTTTTCATCCTGGGTATCCAACTTGAGAAAGAACTTTTGATCCGCTTCAAATTTGGCTACGGCTCGCATAGCACGCTGTACTTGACTGGCAATGAGACGTTTAATGATGGCTTGATCTGCCTCCGGACAATCTATGTCCAAGTTAATCAAAGATTGAACCCAGGCTTTACCTTTTGAGAGCAGCTCCACTTGTTTCCTAAACGCCGTATCAGTGAATACTTTGGCAATGCGATCCTCGACACTCTCTTGGGCCTCGGTACGTTTTGACAACGCTTTCATAGCATCTTCTATCTGACTAACACGTGCCCCATACCAATCTACTGCATCCCGGATGGCATCTACCCGCTTCCATTCTAGCTGGGTTTTATTGCGTAGCATTCTGGATTCTAATGGTTCGCCGGCTTCTGTTGTACCGGGTCGGCCAACCTTAGCTTTCAAGACAGCGTCTTTATCACCATCCCCAACAAAAGCTTTAACGGCTGCATTGACCTCTGATAGCAAAGCTTGCAAACGTTCAGTGGAAGCAGTAAAACGCTCTCCCACCAACAAACCTAACTGATCCAACGCTTCCTCGTGCTCTTCGAGATCTTGTCTTGGATCAATAGCTTTATATGGCCGTTCCCGTTTTTTCTTTTTGCGCCCTTGCTGTTTTTGGTCTACTCTACCCGCTGGTGGTTCGACATCATAATCAAACCCCAATTTCGATTTGGCTACAGCTCTGGTGGTCGCTGCATAACTCCAATCTTTGGCTGGGATTTTTTCTTCGGACACACCATCTTCGGCCTGGCGCTTGATATTTGGGTTATACAAAATAGCATACACTTGATCAAGCGAAGCCGCGTACAACGCTTGGGCTTTTACTTGAGCTGGATCTTTTTCTGGTGGACGTTCTTGGGCTTGAATACCTCCTCGACTGTCTCCCCTGCCATCGCGCCCAGCATTTGGACGTCGTTGGCGTTCACCACCTTGCCCGTGACCACCTCTCTGTCTGCGTCGACCACGACCACCATCTTGATCACCGGATCGTTTGACTGGTGGGGCAGGCGTTTCTCCAGTCGCGGCAACACCTTCCGTGGCAGCCGGTTCTCCAGATGCAACAGGATCTCCCGCTGTTGGGTCGGCCGGTGGTACAGACAATGGATCTCTTGGTTCCGTAGGCATAGTGATGTGATCAATCAATTAAAGTTAAATTTATTTGGAAAAAATATCGCTTTCCCCACTAAATAAACGATCCAAGACCCGTTTCAGTTCAGTTTGTTCATCCGTATCAAAAGGATCCATACTGCTATTGAGTAGTTTCATTTCTCTTAACGCTGCTGCTCCGGTTTTACCATTACTCTTTACCTTCATTTGTTCAAGTAAACGTGCAACCACGCTGGCTTTAGCTGGCACAGGTAGAGACAAATCGCTTGGATTAAAACAACCTTCTGCGGTTAAACGTTCATTGACCGCCTTACGCAAATCACCGTTCTTACCAATCAAATCATTTAGATCAATCACGACAATAGCTAACTCGGCTTCTTGTTTAGCCTTAGCGATGTCAGCCACTAATGAACCCGCATCACTAATCACACTCGGTACTAATTCCCCTACTCGACTGGGCAAGGTTAGTTTAGCCAACTCGGTAGCTAGCTCTGACCGACGCGTTGCAGCCGGTACGCCCTTATCGGCACCCGTAGCATCAGTGATTTTTCTAGTTTCCGTAATTTTCGTAGCAACACCAGCCACGATAGCTTCGAACTTCGCCTTGAGCTCATCACCGGTTTTGAAATTTTCTTTTTGACTAGTAATCCAAGCTGCCAGTCTGCCGCCATTGGCCGCATCGATAGCCTGATACTGAAGTCCATCCTCATTTTTGGCCAACAATATTTCCGCTTCGGCTACTTTTGTGCGCAAGGTATCAATGCCAGTAGCGTTGGCTACTAGCATATCAATGTGACTGCCATCAAAGGTGGTGCCGATGGCAGTGCGCACTGCTAATAAAGCATCGCTAGTTGTTTTGGTAGCAGTATTGGTATCTGCGATGAAGGCATCAATCTCGGCTTTAACGGCTGGGCCTTTTTCGCCGGCTAACCTAGTGGCTTCGGCAGCAGCCACCCGAGCAGCTTCAGCCGCTTCGGCAGCAACGCGAGCCGCCTCTGCCGCTGCGGCGTCTGTAACCATATCATCAATCCCTTTTAACTGCGTCTCTGGAACAGTATGGTCATCATCTCCGCTAAATTGATTACTTCGAGCTGGGTCATGCGCTACTTGATCTCGTGTTCCATATGCCCACAGACCACCGGCCGTTACACCAAGTAGTGCCATACCGGCTTGCTGGATTCGTTTATTAATTGCAAAATCCTGATACGTATCAGCAACCGCGGCAGCACTTTGCACGGCCCCTTCAGGTGCTGGCACAGTCGTCACGCCACCTGCAACTTGGTTAATGTCAAAGGGTCGGAATGAAACCTCACCCGCTGTGCCGGTACCACCATGTCCTGCAGTCAACTGTTGCGTTTTTAATTCTGCTACGACTTTCATCCAACGCGAACTAATATTGCTTCGGTCTCCGGTGACCCAGGGCATGATATTTTTTTGAATAAAAGAAGCATCTTTGCCAAAAGCTTCATCAAAGGCCGCTTGGGCGTTGTCATGCATACCGCCTTTTGTGAGTAACAGATTGGCCGTGGCTCGTTCAGCTCGGGCTACAATCATCTCTGGAGATTCTGTACCTTTACCTTCCGCCAGCGCTTTTAATATAAATTCCATGCGCCGAGCTCGCCAGCCGGCGGTTTTACCTAAATACTCCACCTTGCCAGCGGCGTCGTGTAAAGCACTATCAGGGATATGAAATAACTTGGTATTAGAATCGTACACCAACTCACCCTTTTGCAAGCCCATGGCATCTAACAATTTACTAGCTTCGGGATCCGCAAAAATTTGTTCAGTTACATCGCCTCCAGACGAGCCAACGGCATCGGCACCAAAGGCCATTTCGCCGACTGGCTGACCAGCTGAATCAAACAGTTGCACCCCATCAGCTGTCTTCACCGCTTGTAACGCATCACCCTGCCAGTCAGGTAACGTGATCGTGCGTGAGAACTGAATATCATTTCCAGGAGTACCACTACCATCGGGTAATATTTTATGTATATCTAATTTACCATCATGCAGCTGTACTATGTAATGGTCTGCCCCTTTGGTAAAAAATAAACTTTTACCAGTGGCCGTAATCGGTTCACTGCCAGCAATATGTTCAGCAGCACTAGCGGCATCTGGTGCAACGATAGCAGCGGCTTCGGCCGTCGGAGTAGTGGGTGCATGGACAGTTGCAGTCTCAACGGCACCGGTACCTTGCCAGGCATCCAGTGCATAACGCGCTACCAGAGAGCCGAACCCACCAGCCACTCCACCAATTAAAGCAGCTCGTGTCTGACGCCTGGTTTCATCTGCATCTACGGTTCCTACAAACCGCTCTTTAGCTGCCACTAACACAGTTGAATTATCTGCATTGATCGTCACTAAGTCTGCCCGCAGTAACCCTTGTTTGGCCACGGGTAATTCTTCGATGGCTTTAGTGACCGCTGCTAAGGCTTTTTCAATATTGTTTAATAATTCTTTCTGGGCTTGGAACCGATTGGTGACTCCAAACGAAATATAATCTTGTTTATCGATTCTGGCTTGCTTTAAGCGTTGTTGCGCATCAGAAGCAGCTTTAAAGGTACTCTTAATACCTGAAATTTTTCCAGCTTCATCAGTAGAGCTTTGTAAAGCTTTTACGCCGGCGGTTAGCTCTGCATTCAAGACACTAGCGGGCTTGACCATCTCATCACTCACAGCACCCAGGGCAGCTTCTAATTTACGCCGGGTTAAACGCTTCTCGGCATCAACCTTTTCACGTACGTAAGCAGCGGCCGCTCCAAATGCGGCTCCGACCACCATGCCACCAATAATAGCTGTACCACCAGTCAACCCAGCAGCTGTTAAAGCACCACCAAACAGTAAACGACCACCGGTACGGGTAGTGATACCCCAAAATGTTCCGGAACTCACAATTCCCTTACCCACTTGCCAAGCTTTTTGAGCAGTAGTTTTAGGATGAGCAATATTGTAATCTTCTGAACTTAATACCGTCAGTTGTTCAGCTTCTACCAGTTTAATAATTTCTGTCCGCAAGACAAATTTCAGGTGATGTTGGATAGCCTGCTTAGTGGGTTCATCAGGCACTTCAATGGGAGCCAGGCCATCTACCTGGAACATTTTACCAGCACCAACTTCAATATTCAATTCATTAATAATCTTATTCAAACCTAGCTCATAGCGGCCCCCTAAGGTGGTGGTTGGATTTAATAGCGTATGGGCAAAGGCGTCACCGGTTTTGAGTGCATCGACCGCTGCTACCAAATCTGGCCCGCCCAATGTTAGATAGCGTTTCATCCGACGACGCATCACACCTAGTTCAAGGGCGCTCTCAAATAAGGCTTTCACTTGGGTAGTGTCTCCGGTGATTGCAGCCTGGCGCGTGCGCACATCCTTAGCGACACCCCCACCAATCAAAGTAGCGGCATCTTTAACACTTAAAGCGATGTGTTTAAAAATATTCCATCTAGATGTCTTAGTACGTTCATTTTCGTGAGCCCGCGTAGCATCGAAATGCGCTTCAACTGAAACATGACGACGCACTTCTTTCAAGACAGCGGTCACATCATCAAGGTCTAACCCTTCTTGTTTCGCACGATCCAATAATACTTCTAGTTCAGCTGTCAAAGCTGTATCCTGAAAAAACTTAGCTTCACCTTCACCTTGAAAGGCTTCTTGAGCAGCCGTGCGAAAGGCAGTAATATCAAGTGTAGTGGCAGGAATATGCTCGACATCCGCCTTCAGTGTAGCTTTAAACCGTTCACGCACTATTGGGCCTGGCATACTTGCAGATATTCATTACGAAAATTTTCGTACACTTGTACTAGAGTCTCCTTATAATTAGGCACTTGCCCCAAAATATCCTCAATAGCTGCATAATTTTCCGGATGCGTTAAAGCACTACCCAACATTAGGCTCTGTTCGGCCGTTAAGTGCTCGGCAACAGACTCGTATAAACGCTGCTCTAATTGAATGGCCAAATCAAGTAGCATTTTTTCCCGTAAGGCCGGTGGTAAGGTAGCCTTAGGATGGGCTTCCGCTAATAGCTGTTCAAGGAGTTCTTTCATAAAACGTTACAGGATATGTGATTTTTCATTTTTTGTCAATACCCTTCATAAGATAAGTATTGGGCAAATTATAGCAGAAAAAATGGGTTATGACAAGTGCCCTACTCCCTCCACTCCTCAGAGGAGGGAGGGTTGGGGTGGGAGGTAAAGCTAACTTAACTCAAAATACGTTCCGAAGTTAACCCGATCCCCTGCCCGATAGGAATAGAAGGTATCGTCATGGCATTTGGTGCAAAAACGCATGACCTCGATATGGCTGCGCGGGACACCGGCTTGCATCGCTTGCATCAGATTTTCTTTCTGAATATCAATCTCATCATAACATTCTGGTCCAACGGCTGGGCCAATTCCTAGGTACACATGCCGCGGACTAAATTCTTGCAGCACATTAGCTAATACTTCTTGAGTGGTACCTTTAAACCCAGCATGAATCACTCCACCCCGTCTGGTGCGTGGCTCATACACAATAATCGGCACACAATCTGAGGTGCCAATGCGGACGCGCACACCCGGCGTATCGGTTAACAATGCATCCACTCCTGGCACGGGTTGCAAACGCGGCCCATCTACCCAGGCAAAGCGGGTGCCATGTACTTGCTGGGCTACGACATCATAAGACTGATTACGTTCCGAATGACGGGTAGCGATACCATGAGCAACCTCAGGAAATTTTCGGAAGATAGAGAATTGGATCATGCACCAACTGCTTGCTGATAAACCTTTAATGTCTCCTTAGCACAGCGTTCCCAACTAAATTGTTTGGCCTGACGCTTACCACGTTTACTATACGTACTCCGGACTTTGGCGGACATTAATTTATCCATGGCAGTCTGCAAGGCTAACGATGAAGTTGGATTTACTAAAATAGCTGCCTTACCCGCTACTTCTGGTAGCGACGCCACGTTAGCGGTAATCACTGGGGTGCCAGCGGCCATCGCTTCTAGCACCGGTAAACCAAAGCCTTCATACAACGAGGGGAAGACAAAGCCTAAGGCTCCTTGTAATAAGGCTTGTTTGTCTTTACTAGATAAATAACCAACGTAGCGGACACTACCAGATTTTACAGATTGAATCGCTTTATAGTTGTCTTGAAACTGATAGCCTTTAGCACCAGCTAAGACCAATTGTACATTTTTATAGCGCCGCGGTTTGCGCCGCACTAAGGTATCAAAGGCTTGAATCATACCAGCAATATTCTTGCGTGGTTCTAAGGTGCCGACATAGAAAAAATACTGCTCGCTCAACTTGAATTTCTTGCGCACGGCATGCGTGGCTAACTTGCTGGGCATTTTCACTGCTTCGTAACCTTCATGAATCACGGTAATATGACTAGCTGGGATATGAAACTCTTTTTTGATATCGTTGGCAGTGGAATGCGACACGGCAATAATCTGCTTAGCCTTAGCTAAGCTGCGTGGCACTAGCACTTTGACGGAAAAATCTTGCTTCGGTGGAAACCACTCTGGATGCTGGTAAATGGCTAAATCATGTACGGTCACCACCGCTGGCTTGGTGTACTGTAATGGGATGACATTAGCCGGGGAATGAAACAAGTCCAAGTTAGCTTGGTTCAGTACCCGCGTCACAAAGACATGTGAATAGGCGTAAGGTAAATACCGTTTGTATTCTGAAAAGGGAAAGCGGATAATTTCTACCTGTTTCCTCTTGAATTCCTGCACCGAACTGGAACGATGATCAAAAAACAAGACGTACTTATTTTTTTTATCCAGCTTCAACAAATGCTTCACCAAATAATAGGTATAATGCCCCACACCAGCCCCTTCCCCGACCGATGGATTTAAAATAGTTCGACAATCAATGCCTATTCGCATATTACATTTTCTCTGGTGCCGTAATGCCCATCAACAGCAGAGCATTGCGTAACACCACTTGGGTAGCTTGTACTAGTTGGTAGCGGCTGACATTAATACTGCCGTCCGCTTCGATTACCCGGTTCATGGTATAAAAACGGTGAAAGGCTCGCGCTACTTCAATGGCATACTGCGGTAACTTATGAACACCGTACTGCCCAGCAATTTCTATGACCACATCCGGCAATTGGAATAATTGTTTCGCTAATTGTTCTTCGGCATCGCTGACAAATTGAATCGGACCCGGAGCTTGGTTACCGGCTTTAGCCAATAAGCTACAGATCCGAGCATAGGCGTATTGCACATAAAACACCGGGTTGTTGTCAGATTGTTCGCGCGCTAAGTTCAAATCAAAATCCATGTGCGTATTGGCATCGTACATCAGAAAAAACCACCGGGTGACATCAATCCCAATTTCTTCCACCAGTTCTTCCAAAGTGATAAAGGTCCCTTTTCGTTTGGACATCCGCATTTCCTTACCGTTGAACATCAAGCGCACGAGCTGCACAAAAATGATATCCAATTTTCCGGCATGGCCTAGGGCCGACAGTGCCGCCTGCATGCGACCTTCATAACCATGATGATCCGCACCTAAATACCAAATCCAGTGGTCAATTTTGCGCACCTCAAATTTATCAATCAGATATAAAATGTCAGAAAAGAAATAGGTATTTTCGCCATTACCCTTAATGATCACTCGATCTTTATCATCACCAAATTTGGTGGAAGCAAACCAGGTGGCGCCATCCAATGTATAAATCAAGTCGTGCTCCTTGAGCCATTGCTTAGCTGCCTCAACTTTTTTCGGATCATACAAACTGCGCTCGGATTGCCAGGCATCATAATGAATGTGCAGGGTATTCTCCACAAACTCCTGAATTTGTTTGACCATTTCCTTGAGCGCCCATTCTTTAATTTCATCATGCAGTTCTGTGACTGGACCAGTGGGTTGCACACGATCGGCTAGCTCTTTAATATACTCACCTTTATACAGCTCATCAGGATAATCCATTTTCACACCCTGGTTTTGCATGTAGCGACGCAAGACGGATTCCGCCAACGTATCTAATTGTTTACCGTAATCGTTAATAATGTATTCCGCAATCACATTGTAACCACTGGCGCGCAACACCCGCACTAAGACATCACCAGTAAAGCCAGCCCGGCCGTTACCCAAATGAATTGGTCCGGTTGGATTCGCGGATAAAAATTCGACCAGATATTGTTTACCCTGGCCGGATGTATTCTCGCCATAGCGCTCCCCTTGTTCCAGGATTAGTCGTACACCGCCGGCCAAGAATTTTTCATTCACAAAAAAGTTCAAGAACCCAGGTGCAATCACATCAATTTTTTCAATACCTGCGCGATCAATTTTTTCGGCTAGCTCATTACCAATATCAAGTGGCGCTCGTTTCAACTGCTTAGCCAGTTTCATCGCCACGTTGCTGGCATAATCACCATGTTCGGGATGATCCGTATACGTCACCTCGATGTCGGCACCGGTAATACCCAGTTGTTCCAACGCTACCTGAATTTTGTCTTGAATAACGCTTTTCATAATGGAAGCTATTATACGGAATATATGGTTGATTGGCTAGAGGCTCAGGTTTGACCACGGTAACGGCGCATGTTTTACTAAATGTACTATGCGGTTACAACGTTCGCTCTGGATTGCCTTTGGTTTGTTTAGCGTAATTTCGATCTCGTATATTTTTTTTCATGAGCCGTGGCGTGATGAAGCGCAGGTGTGGTTACTGGCGCGGGATGCGTCGTTGTGGGATTTGATCATGGTGTACGCAGGCTACGAGGGTTCGCCAGTCTTGTGGCATCTGCTGATCATGCCGTTTGCAAAACTTGGCTTGCCGTATATCACTATGCACATTCTGCATGCACTGCTAATAATCAGTGCAGCCTGGGTGTGGATGCGCTATGCTCCGTTTACGATCTTGCAAAAAATCCTTGGTCTATTTGGATATTTTTTGCTGTTTGAATATAATGCGATCTCGCGTAGTTATGTCCTAACCGTGCTATGTCTGTTTATGCTGGCTACCTGGTTTGTGCGCCGGAATACAGATCCCGTCATTAATGCTCTACTGATCGCTCTGTTAATGCTAACCAACACCCATGGTTTGATTATCGGTATTGTCTTACTAGCTGAATGGGTCTGTAGCACAGTCAAGGAGAAACACTACAGTCGTCAATGCTATTTGGCTTGGTTGTTGCCACTCGGCTCCCTCTGTGCGGCCTTCGTCATGCTCATTCCTCCAGCCGATCTTGCTCCGCACCTCAGCCGTTGGCATGTCACATCGTTGACAGAGTTTGTTCCAAAAATTTTTTCGTATCTGACCTATGCGTTTTTTCCGCCCATTGCACCAGTGATCCATTTTTGGAGTGATCGACTGGATGTTGTTACTGTTTTGACGGTAGTGATAGGTGTACTGTTAGTTGTCGGCAGTTGTTTCGTGCTACAACGATTTCGAACGCGCTGGATTTTTTTTGCCTCAATTACTGGATTACTGACATTATTTATCTTAAAGCCATACCCAGGTATACAGTTCCGACACATTGGACTGATCTATATTGTTTTTCTAGTTGCACTGTGGATTGATACCACCAGCGGACTACGCCTGCGTTCCCGAGTCACAGAAGTTTTTCTCACCATTTTATTTGGTATTCAAGCGCTATTCGGCGTTGTTGCATACATCATCGAATGGCAGTACGAATTTGTGCCTACCGACGGTCCGGTACAGTATCTACGTAACTCTGGATATACATCAGCCAATACCTTACTGGTAGTACACCCTCACCCCAGATTCATGACCTATCTGCCCTATGTGGCGGATCAATTTATGACTTTTTATTCCCTGCAGACGCAGGCCGAGACCAGTTTTGTGGTGTGGTCAGATGCCATGTATGGTCGCTATGTGCTTACAGAGCAGGAGATATTACAAGGGATTCAGCGCGCCAATCAAACAGACGCTCACCATCGACGTATACTGTTTGCCGGAAATCGTCCATTAAAGGATGCGGCTGTCTTACAACACCTAACCTTGCAAGCTGCCTTTGAGGAGGACACTATCGTTTATGAACCAATTTACATCTATGAATATCATCCCTAAAAAACGGCTATCATTATTGGCGCTGATGCTAACCTGACCCTCTATCACAGAATACGGAGGGAGGTAAAATGCCTCCTACGTATACCTCCCCTTTATCCCCTCCTCAAAGGAGTGGG
>CAZSXL010000010.1:0-14402 GCA_964611225.1 uncultured Gammaproteobacteria bacterium | reverse complement strand
TTACTAAAGAGTTTACCTTTTCAGCAGCGCATTTTCTGACTAAGTATCATGGCAAGTGCGAACAGCTGCATGGCCATAATTACCGTCTGCAGGTAACGGTCATTGGGCCATTAAATACAGATGATCTGGTGATTGACTTTGTGAAGCTCAAAGCTATCGTTACAGAAAAAATTATTCAGCAACTTGATCACACCAATTTAAATGATCGTTTTTCTAACCCAGCCTGTGAACTAGTAGCCCAGTGGATCTTTCAAGAACTCAAACCACATATCCCAGTGACGACCATCCAGTTATGGGAAACCGATACTTCGTCCGTGACTTATAGTGAATAAACTAACACTGGCTGCTTTTTAGAATACGTAATAGTGTTACCCGCTACGATTTCACTCTCTCCATTAAGATGATAAACCGTAACCATATCATCCGTATCTAAAGCGGCTGGTAAATCACCAGACCACAGGGCATAGGCCGTGCCAGCTGTCAGAGTAAACTGATATTGTCCAGTCTCTATTTTTTCAACAGCGGTATAGCCATCCACTACCGTAGCTAAAGTCTGCAAGGTTGTCAGATACAAACGAGCTGTTCTAGCATCATCATATAAAGCTGCGCTGGTAACTTTACTATCATCTGGACCACTCAAATCAAGGTAATAGCGTTCGACCCCATAGGACATCCCCATCACCACATAGCGAAAATACCAACTAGCTTGAAAGGCTCTTGATTGCGTTAAACCAATATCGTTATTGGTGCCAGATAGGGTACCAAACTCTGTCACCCAGATAGGAATACTGTCTGTCTGCAGTTTAGTGAAAAACTTTAAATGCTGCTGCCAGTCTGACATACTATCGACCGCACCGTCTCGCTCGTTGTTATAATGCATGTTAAAGATGTCCAAATAACGTTGCCCATCCAAGTCAAAAAACTCTCGCCAAAAGTCTTTGGTTTCATCGAGTGCCAAACCATTTTGATCGATGATCTCCAACGCCCCCGCATTCAGCACCGTCGCGGTTGGGTCAGCCGCTTTAATGGCCTGATACGAACGACGTAATAATTTAACATAGCGCCGCGGTTTACTTAAATTACCTCCACAATTGCCTTCTACTTCATTACCCACTTCCCATGCACTCACTCGCGTGGTTAAACCGGGCATATCATCAATACCATCGCCATCATAACGCTCTACCAGGTTGCTCACAAACTTTTCATAGGCATTCCAGCGCGTCGGTGCACCGGTGTAGTAGTCAAAATAGGTAAAGTCAATTGACTCGCAGACAGCTTGATCTAATTGCTCACTAGAGCCCCAACTACTGAACGGTTGAATGACAGCTGAGATGGTCACTCCCGCCTGACCAGCGGCTGCCAGCGTGGCATCAGGCAATGTCCAGTCATACTCCCCCGGCTCTGGTACGACCACATTCCAAGCAAACGCTCCCACCACATCTCGATTACTAGAAAAATTGGTGGCTGTGACCAGCTGGGCATTGACAGTAGTCGTGTCTTCAAAGCGTACCAAAAAATCAGTAAACGAACTACTATCGCGTAGCGTTAACCAACTTTTGTTGACTAACTTTTCTAATTTTGTTTGACCACCAAAACCATGGCTGGATTGAAACGCCATCATGGTACCAAACATGTCAGTTTTGGCTTGCGTCGCTGTCGCGCAAATTAAACCAATTAAGGCTAGAACGAACGTTGTGGTTATTTTCATATAATCACAGTATATCAAGAAACATGGTAAACTGTCAGTATGCTCACTTACTTAAGTTTAGGTAGTAATATTGAGCCCCGTTTAGAATACCTAGATCGGGCCGTGACGGCATTAGAAAGCGTTGGCCAGATTAAACAGTTGTCCCCCATTTACGAGACAGAACCGCTAGGGCCGAATAAACAAGCCTGGTATTTGAACCAAGCCGTGGAACTGGAAACCGTCTTGGAGCCCATCGAACTATTACATAGCTGCAAGCAAATTGAACAAGCCTTAGGTCGTACCCAACGGGAAAAATGGGGACCACGTGAGATCGATATTGACATTCTGTTTTATAACGGTACAGTAGTGAACACGCCGGAACTAGTGATCCCTCACTCAGAGCTACCCAATCGACACTTCATGTTACAACCCCTAAACGATATTGTGCCCGACATTGCCGGTCCACTACTAAGAGCTTGTACGGATAATTTACAAGTTAAGCTTTATGAATCAAGATAACATTCAAAATTTAATTACCACCTTACTACAGGAAATTGACCCCCAACCACAGCGGGAGGGGTTAGTCGATACACCACATCGGGTAGCGGAAAGTTATGCAAAATTATTTTCTGGATATAACATTGACCCAAGTAGCTTACTCACTTTTTTTGACAGCGAACAATACGATGAGATGATCACTTGTCGTGAAATTGATTTTTACTCTACCTGTGAACATCACCTGCTGCCCTTCTACGGCAAAGCTCACATTGGCTACATTCCTGGTGCCAAAATTATTGGCTTATCAAAACTGCCCAGAGTAGTGGAAGTATTTGCCCGCCGCTTACAAAACCAGGAACGGTTAACATCACAGATTACTGCTTTTCTTGAACAAGCGCTGCAGGCCAAAGGGATCGGGGTGGTCTTGGAAGCTACCCACTTATGCATGCAAGCCCGCGGGGTGGAGAAGCAGAATACCGTTGTTACCACCTCATCCTTCCGCGGTTTGTTTAAGAATAACATGAACACCAGAAATGAATTCCTATCAATTTGCCTTAATCGATAGAACCAAGGCGCGCGTTGGAGTTGGATTACAAACCATTATTCAATCATGGTCAGCATTAGAAAGTTGGTTTCGCAGTCGAGCTGCCTCTCGGCAAGTAGCGATTGGTTATATTAGTTATGAACAACAGATTTATTTTGGAATCTTTAAAACACTCCAATCTGTACCACTACGACAACTGATTGATCGACGTCCATTTAAAATACAAAAAATGCACGGTGAATCATTTCGAAATTATCAAAAAAAAATCAACACGATTAAACAACACTTAACGCTGGGTGATATTTACCAAGCTAATTATTGTTATCGTTTATCGGCTAAAACCAACGCTACTGCCAATCAACTCCTCTACCACTTTACGCAAAAGCAACCCACCCCCTATTCAGCCTTGATTAATACACCAGACGTACAGATCGTTAGTAATTCTCCGGAACTTGGATTATCTATCCATGGTAATGCGTTGGAGAGTAGACCAATGAAAGGGACTAGGCCAAGAGGCCAGGTAGAAAAAAAAGATTTATTGTCTAGTAGCAAAGATAAGGCAGAGCTAGACATGATTATAGATGTAGTACGAAATGATCTAGCCCAAGTAGCTATACCTGGTAGTGTGCAGGTTGTGCGACGTCGACAACTGGTTGGCCTCAATACAGTTTGGCAAACACAAGCTGTGATTCAAGCTAAGCGGCCTAAAACAGTCGACAGTTTGCAGGTGATCCAGAAGATGTTGCCATTTGCCTCTGTGACCGGTGCACCAAAACTACGAGCTGTCGAAATTTTAAAAACACTTGAGCCTTATCCACGTGGAATATATTGCGGCGGTATCGGTTACATTGCGGGAAAACAACGAGCCGAATTTAATGTCGCTATTCGCACCGCTACCTTACAACAAGGACAGTTACACTACTCTGTCGGTGGTGGGATTACCTTTGATTCGGATGCAAAACAAGAATATCAAGAGACCTTGGATAAGGCTCAATTAATCTTCCAACGATAAGCCGTACTGCTTACTCACCAGCAGAGTAAAGAGTACTTTCCCTTTCTTATTTTTTAACTTAATCTTTTTGGTGGTAGTCTTTGTTTTACTGACCTGAATGTTTTCAGCATCTGTCACAACCAATTTGTCATACTTACTTAAGTTCTCCTTAGTGACTGAGACTTTCACCACACTAACGGTTACTTTTTTATTTAATTGAGTGACGACTGCAGCTTCGGTAGCATCATCCGAGCGCCAATCATCTAACACTAACTGCTGTTTAGTTTGTTTATCGTCAGTTAATTTTAAGCTGTCCGCCACTTCCCCATTATAGAGATTAATCAATTTCAGTTTTTTGCCTTTTGGATGCAATACTACCGCATAGCCAGTGTCCGTGTATTGCTCCACCTTGGTCGTTTTAGTGCTGGTGACATCAAACACCGAGTATGTGTAGACGGAATTGTCAGCATACGTGACTAGAATGGCACCATTGGTGGTACCCGTAATAGCAGTGATATCAGTACTCACTGTGGTACTGTTGGCAGCGTCCAGCGTACTGTAGTAAGGGTGAGCGCTATTTTCATCCAAGGTATTTGTTTCATCAATCTCACTATCACCGTCGTTATCAATGGCGTCACCGTCAATTTCAACACCATTATTAGGAATAGTATCATTGGTATCAGTGCTATCGGCCACGTAACCAGTGGGTGCAGTTGAGGTACAGCTGGTGGTAGTAACCGCTGCATCTCCTAACAGATCTCCATCCACATCGGCATAATAGGTTTGGTCAGCCGAAACTGTAGCATCAGCATCGTTACAATCTGTACCGGTATAATACACACCGCTAGTACCAAGTACACCATCACTATCTCCATCAATGGACAGATAACCGATGTACACGGCTCCGGTATTACCACCAGACAAATAACTGGTAGCTGACGAAATAAATTCTGCATAACCATCACCATTCAGATCTCCGGTGGTCACCCAACGGCCATAGGTATCTGAGGCATTAGCACCATCGTATTCGACAGCTGCTACAGTACTAAGATTGCCGCCAGTCAAAGTAGCGACACCGCTAATAATGTAGCTGGCTCCTGTGCCTGCATTACCAACGTTCGCACCAACCAAGATCTCATCATAGCCATCGTTATCCAGATCCTGAGCAGCCAAAGCAATACCGGCAGAATCTGCGGTCGCTTCACCATCATATTCAATGGTTCCGCTAACCGTGGCGCTAGTCGTACCAATGTATTGCGTAGCGCTACCAGGGATCACATGCACCGACCCAGCACCTGACCCAGCTGAATCATTACTGGGGGCACCAATTAATAGCTCATCATAGCCATCACCATTGATGTCACCACTAGCAACCATGCCGCCGGCTAAATCACCTGCCGCTTCACCGGTAAATTCAGTCAACGTGCTCACAGACACAGTACTAACTGACAAAACACCACTGCTGGTATACGCTAGATAGACAGCGCCGGCATCGGCACCGCTATCATCATTTGTGTTCGCTCCAAAAATCATATCAGATGTCCCATTACCATCTATATCGCCTGACGCTAAACTAGTACCTAAGTTATCACCAGCCACTTCGCCAGTGTATTCTCGATTCGAGCCCAAAGCGCCTGTGACACCGGTATATTGTGAAGCTGAACCAGGAATCACGTAGACCGCGCCAGCATTGCTACCACCATCATCATTAGCTGGGCTACCGACCAATATATCAGCGAAGGTATCGCCATTTAGATCAGCTACCACTGCTGTGGTACCGGCTTGGTCGCTAGCAGCTTCGCCAGTAAATTTTGCTCCGACCGAAGCACTTAAGGTTTGTGAAGTCAGAGTAGCGGCTTGACCATACATGATATAGATAGCCCCGGCATCGGCGGCTGTACCATCATCCTTATTTGCACCGATCACGATATCATCATAGCCATCCGCATTAAGATCACCAACTGCTACCGCTACGCCAGCTTGGTCGCCACTGGAAGCACCGGTAAATACAATGTTGCTGCTGGATAGGGTAGTAGTAGATAGTTGGCTAGATTGTCCATAGATCAAGTATACTTTTCCAGGTGCACCCCCTAGCTGGCGAAAAGCTCCAATCACCAGATCATCATAGCCATCATTATTGATATCGCCCGTAGCCATGGATCGGCCGGTGTTATCTGAAGTAGTTGAACCTGTTAATTGTATAAAGCTACTGACGGTCGCAGCTGTAGTTAAACTGGGTAATAATAAACTGATGCTAATAACCAAAGTTAGTTTTTTCATATACTACAGTATAGCACATCTGTACTATGGTATACTAATAAGATGCGCATTTCGATCAATGGCAAATTTGTGCCACAACTAACGCTGACTGGTGACGAGCCAGAGTTCAATTTTGCCTATGGTGTTTTTGAAACCATTCGGACTTACCAGCAGCAGTCTTTTGCTTTGACCGAACATTTACAACGCTTACGTCGATCGGCGGATAGTATCGCGCTGACCATTGCGCCAAGCAATGAAACATTAACGCAGTGGGTACAGCAACATTGTATAGACAATGATGAGCTCAGAATAAAACTGATTGCGGCGCTGGGCAAAATTTATATCCTGTCCCAACCCCTGCAGGTGCATCCGCAGATCTATAGTAAAGGTGTGACGGTTGGGTTATATACCTTAGAGCGCACCCAACCAGAAGTGAAAAGCCTGGCTCGGATTCAAGAATACTTAGCCCATCAGCAAGCCGTGGCACGTGAACAACATGATGCTCTCCTGATTAATGAACGTAAAGAACTGTACGAGTGCGCGCAAGGTAATTTTTACTATGTGAAAGATAATGTCATCTATACACCACGCGCCAAAATTCTGGCTGGGGTCACCCGTGGCATTGTGCTTACCTTAGCAGCACCCTATTATCACCTTAAACAAAAACGGATTTATTTAGATGAAGTGTTGCTCGCTGATGAATGTTTTCTCACCCAAACTTCGACCGGTGTTGTTCCGGTGGTCGGTATTGAAGAACGCCCAGTGGGTACGGGTAAACCTGGCGCAGTGACGAAGCATTTGATTGAGTTGTTTGGAGAGTATGTGGGATCGCAAAGCTAGAATCACAGAAAAAACGCAGAAGGAGATGGAGGGCACAGAAAATGTAGCTTGACAGATTGATCAAATCTGATAATATGGATTACAGAGAGCGCCACCAGGGGGCGCTTTTATGATAAAAAACGATTATATACAGTTCAACCTTACCTCGCAGATCATTGGAGCCTGCATTCAAGTTCATAAAACTCTAGGTCCAGGATATATGGAAGTGATTTACCAACGAGCTCTTGCTAAAGAATTATGGAAGTTGCAACTTGAACATGCTCGAGAACAATGGTTAGATATTTACTATGACAATGCAGTAGTCGGGAAAAAACGTGTTGATTTTTTGATAGGAGGTGTTATTGTAGAATTAAAGGCCAAAACAGAGTTGCTTAACCAAGATTTTATCCAGACGTTATCTTACCTCAAAGCATCACGTTACACATTAGCTTTATTGGTCAATTTTGGAAGCAGTCGAATACAAGTGAAACGCCTAATCAACCAAGGTACCCGCTCAATAAACAAATATGGCTCCTGATAAAAAGACTAAATCGAACCTTCAGCGTTCTCCATCTTCTTCTGTGTTTTCTGTGATCCAAACAGTCCAACTCATGGCCATACTCAACCTCACCCCGGATTCATTTTCCGATGGTGGGAAATACCCTTCTACCATCTCAGCGGTACAACACGCTCTACGGATGATCAAAGAGGGTGCCAGCGTCATTGATGTGGGTGGAGAATCGAGTAGACCAGGTTCAAGACCGGTTGCTGCAGCCACAGAATTAAAACGTGTCTTGCCCGTCATTACAGCCCTACGAAAAAAAACAACTACACCCATCTCCATTGATACCTATAAACCAGCAGTAGCAGCAGCGGCTTTGGATGCTGGCGCAAGCTGGGTCAATGATATTGATGGTTTGCGTGATCCTGAAATGAGGCAACTGGTTGCGAACAGAAACTGCCCTGTGATTATGATGCACCGGCAGGCTAACCCACGGTATCATGATGTAGTATTGGATATTAAAAAATTTTTCCGACAGCAAATCAAATTAGCTCTGGCGGCTGGTATCAAGAAAAAAAATATTATGTTAGATCCTGGAATTGGCTTTGGAAAAACGGTAGAACATAATCTGGAAATTCTAGTGCGACTGGGAGAATTCAAGACGTTAGGTTGTCCCATTCTCATTGGTGCATCACGTAAATCGTTTATTGGCAAACTAACCGGTGCTGAAGTCCAAGATCGTTTACCTGGTACATTGGCAGCACACCTGATAGCAGTCCATCACGGCGCTACTTGGTTACGGGTACACGACGTAGCGGCGCACCAACAGTATTTAACGATCAACCGTAAACTTACGCGCTAGCCATAAACCAATTTGGTGCGGCAATAGTTTCATAAAAGCAATATTAATGTGTGCATCTCTGGCCGCGGCATAGCGTAAGCGCTTAGTCTGACTAGTGGCCGCTTTATAAATGACTTTGGCTACGATCATTGGGTCAGCACCCGTTTTACCTGCACGTTCATACTGTGACCATAACCGATCAGAAGTCGTTTTATACAACGGATCAATCGCCATCTGTTTACCTTCTTGCTTAGAGCGATCATAAAAACCAGTATTGATGGCACCAGGTTCAACCACTTTAACGCGTATACCAAACGGTAATACTTCATGCCAGAGGCCTTCACTGAAACCTTCCACCGCAAATTTGGTACTGTTATAGACACCGTAATATGGCACTACAAATTTTCCACCGATCGATGAGATGTTCACAATCGTCCCTGCTTTCCATTTGCGCATGTGAGGTAAAATTGCGCGACAGACGTTCATCGTCCCAAACACGTTCACATCATACTGCTTTTTCACATCCTGTTCATCACACTGTTCAAAGGCACCATATAACCCATAGCCGGCATTATTCACCAGGACATCGATTGGACCATGCTCAGTGACCACTTGATCGATCACTTGTTGGCAAGCGGCTGCATTAGTGACATCTAAGGCATAGACGTTCTGGGCAGGATGAGCTGAGCGACTAGTACCGATTACCTTCCAACCTTTGCCTTTGAAATACTCTGCGGTGATTTTACCAATACCACTAGAAATCCCTGTAATTAGGATAGTTTTAGACATGCTGCGTAGTATACTATAGACAGATTAGAAAGGCTATGCTACAGTGCCTGAGTACTTGGAGAAGCAATAGCTGTGTTTCATAGCTCTAGATTGTAACCGGTACTAAGCAAAATCTTTAGTGATAGTTAACGTCGCACCCCGCCCAACGGGGTGATTTTGTTTTTAAGCCGCTTGTTCAACTTCGTGTATTCTTTATTCAGTTTAGTATAGAGTGGCTCCGACTTGATCGGTTGATAGGTAGTCGTTGTGTCTGCCATCAGCTGTTGCGCCGCACGCACACCCGTAGTTAAGGCTGCTTCCATGGATGGCGCCCCTAACCAATCGCCAGCAAAATAATGACCTAACTTACCTTGCCGGGCTCGGACCGTACCCACAAACGCTTCATCGGCGATGGGCATGGTCATGGGCCAATACACCACCTGGGATAGTTTCTTTACTGTGACCTCAGGGAATAATTTTTTCAGTTGAGCAGCTAAGACCGGTAACAACTGATCCGCTGTCTGAGGATGTGCATCCGCTTGACGCACCACTATATTCAGGTTCAGATAATGAGCCAAGGCCGAAGTGTTGTAGAGCATGCCTAAATGGATAGCGGAAATAATTTGCATCGGTTTCTGATTGGGTAAGTAAAAAACCGCTCCCCAGTGTGCGTCACCCTGCACGGCCACTGCTGCCGATAATTCTACGGTCACAGTGTAGTACTGAGTATAGTCACAATTGATTTTAACATCCGGCAAAATACTCTGATACACAGTTGGTTCGACATTCTGAGCAAACACAATGGCGTCTGCTGATACGTCCCCTTGATTAGTGTGTACCGTTGTGCTGGTGCAACCCGTCACTGTCACGTTGGTACGAATAGTATTACCAGCCTTGGTAATGACAGCAGCTAAGGCTTGCGGCACTTGCTGGTTACCAGACCGGACAAAAAATGAATCACTAACGTCACCCTGAAACTGACTCATGCGAATAAACGGTGCCATGAACGCCATTTTGAAGCGATCCACACTGGGATAGCAATAACCCTGATTCACCACATCCGTATACGTCTCATACAAACCAGCTGGCCCTTTACGATTAAGAGCATCCCGAAAAAACTCGGATCCCGTCATATAATCAAAACTATGCAATGGCCGCGCTGCGACATCGCGCGCTTGGAACACTGGTAGGGCTAGTTTTAAAGCCAACCGGGCAGTGTCTCTTTTAGAGAAGGGAATGTTGTCTTGGGTATAATACTTATCAGACTTATCTAATTGGTAATAAATAGCTTGTAATGGAATTTTTTCCAGTTGGTTAGCTAATCCTAACTCCTTCAAAATACGACGATATTCTGTATACCAGGGATAAACGATAAACCCACCAACATCTACCAGTTGTCCAGCCACAGACAGGGTGTGTACCCTACCACCAATATGATCCTGCTGTTCGAGCAAGGTCACTTGATACCGCTTGTCTTTCGATAATTCATAGGCCGCACCCAGCCCGGCCAAGCCAGCCCCAATGACGGTAACCCTGTACAACGCCTTTGCCATCCAAACTATTGCAACGTTAAGGTATACTTTTTGCTCACCAGCAGAGTAAAGAGTATCTTGCCTTTTTTATTTTTGAGATTAATCTTCTTACTCGTAGCTTTGGTTTTAGTCACGGACACATGCTTATTCGTGACCTGAGCGGAGTCGGATTTTGTGAGCGTACCAGCCGCAGAACTGACTTTCACAATCGCTACCGTGACTTTGGCTTTAGTTTTACCAGTGACTACTACTTCATCTTTATTATTACTGCGCAGGTCTTTCATCAACATAGCTGCAGACACGAAACCAGCTTTCTTGATGGTGACCTTGTCAGTGATCTCACCCGTAAACAGATTCACTAAATAGACTTTTTTACCTTTGCGATGCAACACAATACCATAGCCAGTATCTTCGTATTGGGTGACTGTCGTAGCTTTGCTACTCGATGAGGTAAAAATAGTATAGGTGTGTTCACCGGTACTATCGGTCACCGTAATGGTTCCGGCAGTAGCTCCAGTCACACTAACCAGGTTTGTGCCATCAGGAATGGTATCATCCGTATCTGATGCGTCGGCTACATAGCCATCTGGTGCAGTGGCAGCACAGAGGCTAGCAGTGGTTCCAGCCGGATCGCCTAAGGTGTCACCGTCAGCGTCAGGATAGTAGGTTTGCTCAGCGCTGATTGTGGCGTCAGCATCGTTACAATCGGAACCGGTATAGAAGATGCCACTAGCACCAAGTACGCCGTCTTCATCAGCGTCAATCGACAAATAACCAATATAGACCGCTCCGGTGCCATCACCAGACAAATAACTGACAGCGGATGAAATAAATTCCACATAACCATCACCATTCAGATCTCCGGTGGTCAGCCAACGGCCATAGTTATCGCCAGCATTCACTCCATCATATTCCACTGTGGCCACGGTACCAACATTACCACCAGTTAAAGTAGCGGCACCAGCTACAATATAGCTGGCTCCAGTGTTTGGACTGATACCGATAGCGCCAATCATTAATTCAGCGTAGCCATCATTATTTAGGTCCTGTGCATCCAACGCACTCCCAGCCGAGTCTGTTGTCGCTTCACCATCATATTCAACCACCTGGGTAGTCGCAACGCCGGCGGTACCACTGTATTGCGAGGCATTACCAAGGATCACATGTGCTGATCCGGCAGCTGCAGCAGTTGAATCATTCCCCGGAGCGCCAATTAAAAGCTCATCATAGCCATCTCCATTAAGATCTCCACTGGCAACCGCGCTACCAGCGCTGTCACCCGCCGCTTCACCGGTAAATTCAACCGCCGTGCTGATAGATACCGTATCAGCCGACAAGGCACTAGTGGTAGTATAGACAAGATAAGCAGCACCGGCATTGGCACCGCTATCATCATTAAATAGGGCACCAAACAGCATATCGGGTGTTCCATTACCGTCAATATCGCCAGCTGCTACAGCACCACCAAGTTCATCGCCGGCTGCTTCACCAGTGTATTCTCGATTCGAGCCCAAGGCACCTGTTATGCCAGTATACTGCGTGGCTGAACCAGGAATCATGTAAACCGCACCAGCATCACCACCACCATCATTATTTTTTGGGCTACCCACCAGAATATCGGCATACGTATCACCATTCAAATCGGTGACAACCACTGCGGTACCAGCAAGATCTCCAGCGGCTTCACCCGTAAATTTAGCTCCTACCGAAGCACTTAAGGTTTGGGAAGTGAGCGTTGCCGCTTGGCCATAGGCTATGTAAATGGCTCCCGCGTTAGTGGCTGAACCATCATCCTTACTTGCACCCATCACGATATCATCGTACCCATCCGCATTTAGGTCACCAATGGCTACAGCTGTACCAGCTCGATCACCAATGGAAGCACCTGTAAAAATAATATTGCTACTCGATAGTGTAGTGCTGGTTAATGGACTGGACTGTCCGTATATAAGATAGACCTTGCCAGCAGCAGTTTCTGCAGAAAAATGAGATCCAACCACTAGATCGTCATAACCATCGCCGTTGATATCACCAGTCGCCATTGATCGACCAGTGTTATCCCCCGCAGTTGAACCAGTGAGTTGCACAAAGCTACTGACACTACTGGCTGCGGAAGCTACCAGTGGTACTGTACTCAAACTAAAGAGGAGACTAAGGCTGATGCCAACTAATCGAATTAATCTCATATTGATCTATTTTATTTACTGTTAAATGACTGGTAATAGTATAGCACATCTAGTGCAATAATTGGCACCAATTGCAGTCACCGCAAAGATCTTCGGTTGCAGGTCGAAGAAAATCCAAGTTTTGAATATGTTGGTACACAGTGACTATTTCCTGGCGGGTACGGACAACATCTTCATCCGTAAATTCGTATTGCCTATGTACAAACTGATCCGTCTTGGCAGAAGGACGTACAAAATTGATTTCACCAGATACAGCCGTATAGTCGAACGCTTTGGCATTGTCACACAGCAATTTATAGAATAACAGTTGACGATGATACACTCCCCCTTTGGCTAAATCAGCTGACTTACTATCTGGGTTACTAGTTTTGTAATCAATCACATGCACCTGTTTAGTGGTTTCATCCAAGACGGTAATGCTATCAATTTTGCCCACTAAAGGAACCTCCTCCACCATAATCTGATCACTGCTAAAGTTCTTCTCTGGAAACAGATTAGCCCGCAAAATATCCTGATGATCAGCATAGTAACGCGGTAAAATACTTTGCCCAAAGGCTAAGTCGTGCTGATAATCTTTGGTGGAGAGTGGTTGCTTGGCTAGTTCCTGCTCAAACACTTTCATTACATCCACTAGATCGGGTAAGTGCTGGTGATCAATCTGTTGCCGACTGGCAAATTGCAAAGCATTATGCACCGCAATACCAAAGGCAACTTGCTTATTGGTTTCATGCGGAACGCGCAAAATATCTTGGTAGAAAAACAGTCGCGGACAGTGGAGATAATCATTCAAATGCGTAGCACTCATTCGGTAATTCGCGAGTAAGCCACGCACATAATCTTGCACTACGGCCGTATCCATGTTCTGCGGCGCCGGTGATAAGGTTTGCACTAGACGCTCTATGGGCTGCTGCGTGACTGTGGCTGCATCCAGCGCTGGTGTAGTAGTAGCACTGGGCAGTTCACTAATAAACTGACTAGGTTGAGTGGTACGGCCACTGTCAGATTGTTTAGCAAAACTAATGTACAGCTTTTCTTTAGCCCGAGTCATGGCAACATACCATAAACGACGTTCATCTTCGTTCTTGGCATTTCTGACATCATCTGATTCAAACTGTAAGATGCCATCGGGTAGTTTTAGCTTGGATCGATCAATGGTATTGCCCCAATGCTTATCTAGGCACTTGATGATAAAGACATGCTGAAATTCTAACCCCTTAGCACGGTGCCCAGTATACACATGCACGGCCTGACGTTGGGTAGCAAGTGGTTCCTCTTCCAAGGCTAAATCATGTTTTTGCAACAGGCGTAAATATTCGAGCACTTCTTTAATCGTAATGCGATGGTTAGAGCGCGTCAGTTGGAGCACAGCATGAAACAGGGTAGATAACCGATTAAGATGCGCTATGCTGTGTTGGGTGTTCATCACATGCTCCAACCAACCAGACTCTTTCACTACCATACTAAACCAATCTGAACAGAGTTGGGTATGGATAACACGACGCCACCGCAGGACATTCTCGGCAAATTGTCGAATAGCTGGTTGATCACTGTTTTGCCAGGCCTTCCATAAAAACGTGTGGGTGCTGCTGGCTTGATGCGTTAGTACCGCGATCTCTGCTAGCGGCAGTTGCAACCAATCACTTTGACTAATGCTAAACAATTCTTCATCACTACCCGCTAAACCAACATAAGATAATAAACGCACAAACTGCTGCACCAATGGATCGGCCAGTACATTGCTGCCAGCTGCCAGATGCACTGGGATCCCGGAACGG
>CAZSXL010000009.1:4386-14616 GCA_964611225.1 uncultured Gammaproteobacteria bacterium | reverse complement strand
TAGTTAGGCAAGAAGCCTATTTGAATTTACTTCTTGCTGGAAAACTTTAAATTTAACCGCAATACAGACTTGTCCGCTGATTGTGCTATCGAGAAAGTAGCCCTCATTGCCGATACCGACCGCGTGACGGATTTAGGAACCATTGCCTATTTATTGAGTAGTTACTATTACAACGATACCGATGTCAATGGGGTAGATGATTTCCCGGCGCTGGCTAGTGGTTCTTATATTTCTGGATTCACTACCTCTATCTGGCCGTCGTGGAATGATACCTTTGGCAGTTTGCTCGGACAAACCTTAGAAACCGATCCAGTCAATGCCTTCGCTGACGCCGAGACGAATTGTCCTTATGATCCACCAGATTTATCTGCTGGTGAAACCACTGGAGGAACGTATTATGACGAAACCGGTACCTGTTGGGATCCTGTCTTGGAAGATTTCTATGGTCCAGCTGATTCAGAACTTTATCTTTACCAGTACCATGATGCTGATGATTTTGCTCTCTATACTAATTTAGAATACGATGGCACTGGTAGTTGGATAGATATAAAATATGATCCCTGTGCCACTTATGACGACACTACAGCGGCTACAGCCATTGCCGCCTATTCCGGTGGGGGTTGCAGCACCTTTGATTACCTGTTGGAAGATAGCGAAACGACTGATAATACAACCTATGATGACCTCTTCTAACCAGGTAGAGGATATCTTTTCTGACCAACCCGAGGTTCAACCAGAGGTTGCGGTATCAAGTGAACCAACAGCCAGTCCAATCGAACCAAGTGTTCTTCCACAGCGATCTTATCGGCGACTGATCTTAATCATTGCCAGCTGCTTGTTGGCTTTGCTATTATTAGGTGGTATTGGGTTTGGTGTCTGGGTCTGGTTGCAGACCCCACCAGACAATGGGAACAACAACAGCAATACGAATGTAGATATCGTTGTGCCAGTTGTTAATACCAATACCAACGACAACACGAATGATCCTGTGGTGGTAGCGCCAACCAATACCACAGTAGATGCCACACCAACGTTTGTGGATGTGGATCATGATGGTCTGTCGGATGGCGAGGAACTGATCGTTAATACCAACCCCAAGAAACAAGATACCGATGAAGATGGTTTGTCGGATCGGGAAGAGGTTCGGGTATATGATACCGATCCACGCAATCCGGATACCGATGGCGATGGCTATACCGATGGCGATGAAGTTACACACTTTTACCACCCCAATAGTACAGACCCTAAAAAACGTTTATTCGACTTACCACAATAAAAATAAATCCTATGGATTTTCCAAGTGCTCCACAACCGCAAGCTTCCACTACCCCGCCTACTTTTCCGGCTCCAAGCCCGGCTCCAACTCCAGCAGCTCCGATGTATAACCCGGCAGTAGCGGTGCCAGCTCAACCTGTACAAATTCCGGTGCAAACGCATGCGGCTGGGCCAATGGGCAGTGATGACCAAATCTACACGATGCCAGATAAATTTATTCCGGCTAATCAGGCAATGGCCACTAAAGTAAAGCGACCGCGCAAAACCATGACTATTATTTTGATTGTGGTGATTGTGCTAGCGGTCTTGTCTATTATTGGTGGGGTGGTCTTTTATGTGTGGCAAATGATGTCGACAGAAACCGTGGTCACGGATGCCAACAATGCTGTTGTGGTGAATATACCGGTCGATAATACCACTGTCGCTAATTCCAATGTTGTTGCTAATACCAACTTGGAAAATACCAATGTTACAGCTGTGAATGCAAATGCCAACGATAATAGTAATCTCAATGCTAATGCCAACGATAATAGTAATGTTGCGAATGCCAATGAGAATACGAACGTGTCTAATACCAATGTAACGAACACGAATACCACCAATACAAACACTACGGTCGTTGTGGTGCCGCCGGCTAGTAAGGATACCGATCAAGATAGTTTAACGAACGAAGAAGAGAAGATTTGGGGTACGAAAGCGGATTTACCAGACACGGATAGTGATGGCTATAACGATGGAGTTGAACTATTGGCTGGTTATGACCCCACCAGCGCTACTAGCTCTACCCGTTTATCAGCCAGTGCCTTAGTCAGCACCTTTACGAACAGCGAATATAACTATGCCTTGCTTTATCCCAAAAATTGGCTAGCGGAAGGTTTAACCGGTGGTGACGGTAGTGAAATTCTGATCACTCCAAACACTTTAGATTTAACTGGTCAGTTTATTGCCATTACGGTGGCCGGTAATCCGACCGGGTTCACGGCGCTAGATTGGTATATGGATACCGCCAATGTCACTGAAGCTGAGGTTGAGGTCTTTACTACCTTTGCTGGCCAAGCCGGTGCTTGGAGTACCGATCATACTACGGCTTATCTTACCGATACGGATTACGTCTATGCCATCAGCTATCGTTATGGTAACAGTGATGCGCTCTACTTCCCATCAACCCATGAAATGATGTTGAAGAGTATGACGTTTACAGAGCCGACTACTAAGAAAAAAGATTCTACCAATACGAATGCCAACGTTAACAATTGAGTTACAGATGCAAGTGGTGGCGCCACAGTTAACGAATCCATTAGTGCAACGGGTGTGGCGGGCGGTACAACGTCAGGTGACAGTACCACGTCGTTGGCAGCAGGTTAGTGTGGTGGTGGTCGGGGATACAGCGATGAGACGTCTGAATCAGCGTTATCGTCAAGTCAATGCCGTTACCGATGTGTTGTCGTTTCCTTATGGTGCCGATGGTGGTGAAGTGGTGATCTGTTATCCACAAGCTAAACGTCAGGCTGTCAGTAAACAAGTGGCCTTACGGTCTGAACTGGCTTGGTTATTGACCCATGGCTTATTGCATATCTTGGGTTATGATCACGAACGAGCTAAGGATGCTAACGTGATGCGGCCACTAGAACAACGTATTCTACAGTATGTTTAATCTCAAAAACCAGAGCCAGAGTTTTCGCTACGCCGTGCAAGGTTTGCGTTATATTTGGCAGCATGAGCAGAATTTTCGTGTCCAAAGTTGTATCGCGGTCTTAGTAATACTGGCCATGGTCTTCTTCCGCGTGACGTTAGGTGAGGCCATTATTTTAACCATGATGATCGTTTTCGTCTTGGTTTTGGAAGTCATCAATACTATTTTTGAGAAATTTGTTGATATTTTAAAGCCACGTTTACACATGTATGTTGGGGTTATTAAGGATATGATGGCGGCAGCCGTCTTATTGGCGGCCGGTGGGGCAGTAGCCGTAGCGCTGATGGTGTTCCTTCCGTATTGCCTGCAATTAGTGCGCTTGCTACAATAGAGCTATGGCAAAAGGAGAAATCATCACCGGTTTAGATATTGGATCAACTAGCATCCGTGTTGCCGTCGGTCAGATGAATCCGCATGATAACGATCTGCACATTATTGGCGCAGCTGAACATCCAGCGGAGGGCATCAATAAGGGCGTTGTGACCAGCATTGAGGATGCCGTTGCTAGTATCTCTGGTGCCTTAGATAAGGTGGAACGCATGACTGGTATCCCAACCGAACGGTCTTATGTTAGCGTCAATGGTAGCCATATTGTCTCGCAAGAGAGCCATGGGGTAGTGGCGGTATCTAAGGCTGATGGTGAGATTCGTGAAGATGATGTGCAGCGCGCCATTGAAGCGGCTCAAACGGTGGCAACCCCACCTAACTATGAAATCTTGCATGTCATTCCGCGCCAGTTCCAGGTGGATAATCAGGCTGGGGTCAAAGACCCAGTTGGGATGACTGGTATTAAACTAGAAGTTGACGCGCAAATTATTCTCGGCTTAACGTCACAGGTGAAGAATCTCACTAAATGTATTTATCGTACCGGTACTGATATTCAGGATTTGGTGCTGGGTGTATTGGCTGTTAGTGAAGCGGTGTTAACTAAACGGCATAAGGAACTGGGAGTCGCTTTAGTAAACATGGGCGGTCTGACGACTAGCTTGATGGTGTTTGAAGAAGGGGATGTGATTCATACCAAGATTTTACCGATTGGTTCTGGACATATTACCAACGATATCGCGATCGGCTTACGCACCTCGGTGGATGTGGCGGAAATGATTAAGGCGCGGTTTGGGACAGCGGTGCCAGGTGATGTCGCTAAACATGAAGAAATTGACTTGCGTGAAATTGACCCTACCGAAAATAGCCGGGTGTCACGTAAAGAAGTAGCTGAAATTATTGAAGCCCGCTTGGAAGAGATTTTTACCATGGTGAACAAAGAACTTAAATCGATTAATCGTCACGGTATGTTGCCAGCCGGTATCGTTCTGACGGGTGGTGGTGCCAAGCTGACCGGGATTATTGATGTGGCTAAGAAACTATTTTCATTACCGGCTTCCATTGGTGCACCCCATAAATTTAAAACGGCCATTGATAAGATTGAAGACCCGGTGTTTGCTACCGCACTTGGTTTGGTGATGTGGGGCGAGAATATGCATAAACAAAACAATAGCGGTGGTAGATTAGCGTCTTTGGCTAGGTTTTCGGCGGTGGGGGATGCAACCACCAAAATGAAGAAGTGGTTCAAGAGTTTGTTGCCTTAACTCTCTAATAAGGCGTGAATACAAATTGTATTCAATGTATTGACGTAATCTTGCATAGCCAGTATCATAGGTAATTGTAAGTTTAGCATTGAACAAAATAAGTGTTTTATGGCCAACGGTAATAAATATATGGAAGTAAAACCAGATGTCGAAACGTTCGCTAAAATTTTAGTAGTTGGGGTTGGTGGCTCCGGTGGATCGGCCGTTTCGCGCATGATTGATAGTGGTCTGAAGGGCGTAGAATTTGTAGCCGTGAATACGGACGCGCAGGCTTTGCACCACAATCCAGCCAAACGAAAAATTCATATTGGTAAAAGCACCACTCGTGGTTTAGGAGCGGGGATGGATCCCAGTGTTGGCGCCAAAGCGGCTGAAGAAACCAATGAAGAATTAGCCACGATGTTAAAAGGTGCCGATATGGTGTTTGTTACCTGTGGGTTAGGTGGCGGTACCGGTTCTGGTGCTGGGCCGATTATTGCCCGCATGGCGCGGGAAGCTGGTGCCTTGACGGTAGCAGTTGTAACACGACCATTTGCGTTTGAAGGTGCCCAACGCGGTCAAATTGCTGATAGTGCCTATAATGAGATGGCCGATGCAGTTGATACTATTATTACTATTCCTAATGATCGGCTGTTACAGATTATTGATAAGAAGACTTCCCTGTTGGATGCGTTCAAGACGGTGGATAATGTTTTGTTCCAAGGTGTCCAAGGTATCTCTGATTTAATTACAGTACCAGGTTTAATTAACGTTGACTTTGCTGATGTGAAATCGGTGATGGCTAATGCTGGCTCGGCTTTGATGGGGATTGGTAAAGCCAGTGGTGAAAGCCGAGCAGTGGATGCGGCCAAAGCGGCGGTGGATAGTCCGTTACTAGAATTGAGTATTGATGGTGCTAAAGGGATCTTGTTCACCATTACGGGTGGTCCAAACATGGGTATGTACGAGGTCAACGAAGCGGCCAGAGTCATTACCGAATCAGCTGATCCATCCGCCAAGATTATCTTTGGTGCCAATGTGGATGAAGCGATGGGTGATGAGATTAAAATCACCGTAGTAGCTACTGGTTTTGGTCAACCCGCCAAAGCAGCTAAAAAAATTCAGGCCGTTCGTCCTACACCATTTGGCAAACGCGACGATATGGATAGCCCAGTGCCAGCCTCCTTCCGCAACAAAAATATCATGGATGAGAAGCCAGTGGATAATTCGGATGATGATGACCTGGAAGTCCCAGCCTTCATCCGGAAGAAGATGATGTAAAATTTGATTCAACGTCACATGACAACAGTAGGGACAGAGCAGTGCTCTGTCCCTACTGGTTTTCGGTTTATGATATTGTCATAACTTTATGGTTTACAAATGTGCTCTAATTTACTAGGGTGGAAAAGGAGGTGTCCCATGGTCTCTGCATCACTGTCCATTTTTGGACTGCCCTGTGCTACGCGTGAAATTCACCGCCGCCGTCGTGCGTTGTTGAAGCAGGTCGGCCGCAGCAAGGCGCGCGTGCTGATCGAGCGCTTCATCAGCACTGCCCCCCAGGGTTTCGAGGCAATCCTCGACTGGGTGGAGGTGGCAGTTGATCGCTTCGAGCTCAAGCCGAGCGAGTGTCAGCCCATGCGTCAGGCGGTGGCAGCCTGGGTGCGGGACGAACTGCGCTTGTCCGGGTTGCTGGCCTGATGGTCGGCACGCCAGTGAGACATGCGACGGCCGGCGCTGTACTACACATACAGCGACCGGCCTTTCCCTTTTATCGTGATTTAGCTTTATTTATAAATAACGTATTCTCGATCTGGGCGCAGTTCTAGCACCAGTTCGTTGCGGTCGGTATCATAACTCCAGTAGTCGTGGTCTAAGCCTAACTCTGTCACGCGGTTGGGAGTAGTGTCATAGGGTAAGCGTACAGTGATGCTGCTATCGGTTTTATCATATTCCAAAGCCAGTTCATCGATGTTGCCAGCCGATAACCGGTAGGTTTTATTCACTGACAGGTTCAACACAAAGCGACCACCGCTGGACGATCCTTCTTCCACCATGTCGATACTAGCAGCTGTATCCAGGCGCGTAATCGTCAGTTCATCAGTGTAATTCTTGTCACGTGGATCATTAAACACTAACCGACCGTAATCGATATACGGGCAAACGTACACATTCCAAATGGTTTTCGTTATGCAGCCGGCCGTGTAATGAAAATCCAGTAATGGCAAGGTCACTTGCCCGGTTTTGGCATTGTTCAGCACCGCAAACATATCACCGGCGTGGGTAACATCATCGATAAAAAACTCCTGGGCGTGATTGAACGTCAGGTTAGCAAAACTACTATTTGGTGACATGGCATAAGGGTTGGTTGGTATAATACTCACGGCCGCTTGGGTTTGATCGCCTTCGGTCTCAAAGTTTTTGAACGTAGTATGTTTGACGTGGACAGGACCATCATAGAAGGCGAAACCAAATTTATATGGCATCCAACCCTCGGTCGAATCGTTACCGGATTCACCAATCACCAGTGATTTGGTCAGGGTGACGTTATTGGCAGCAAAGCTAGCGCCGATGCGGTTATCTAGCAACGTAGCGTCGGTAAAGGTGAGGTCACGACCGCGTACCCAAATGCCGGTACTGGCATTTTTATAAGCGGTGATGCCACTGAAGACAGCCGGTTTAGTAGGCATGTAATAGACAGAGTCAAAGCCTTCACCATCAATGGTTAAGCCGCGCTCACCATTAGAATGGGCTGTATTATCTGCAAACTTTTGTAGTCGCATGGTGCGTGGTACCACATCACTATCCTCCGCGCTCATACCCGTGGCAGCATCTAGTAAAAAGAACCAGTAACCAAAGCCAGCTGATCCAGCAGCACTATTGCGGCGATAGGTATTTTGTGGGTTCGTAATCCAAAAGGTGGCTGGTTCAGCATCAGAATCCAGGGTGGCTCCGGCGATCGTATCTACACCCAGGTTATGAATAAACTGATTATCTTCTTCTACGCCATCTTCCAAAAAGTAACAGTGTCCTTTGGTGTGATAAGCGACGTTATCTTGGATCAAGACATTGCTGGTAGCATGGACGGTAATGCAACGGTTACTGGAATTAGTAATCGATACTTGTTTGATGTAGGAGCCAGTCCCATCACCGACCATGTGAAAATGCAGGGGATACTGCGCCAGTGTGGCATACGTACCTAAAGTATCAAATTGTGCCCCTTCAACTGTAGCAATCGTACTGCCATTAAAAATAATGTGTCCGGCGTCATACTCTTCATCACCACTAAACTGAATATTGTGTGACAGTAAACCAACTTCAGCAAACTCATGGTTGGCGCCATAATGTTTGTAATTCAGTTTATTTTCTAGCGTTAATACTTTTTTATTAGCTGAAATCTTGGCGATGGTATGTGTTTCCGCTTCCGTTGGATCATAGCTGGTGGAGGCAATGACGACATTATCGCCGACCTGCCAATCGACCACTTGTTTCAGGCGTAAGCGTTTACTATCGCGCTGTGCCGTAGCCGCTAAACGTGTCCAAGTGCGATCATGGTTAGCACCATGGACAGAGAAAATACCATTATATATTCCCAGGCGCTCAGTTTGTCCGCTAATGGCCACTTGGGCAGTCACCGAACGGGGGATGGGATTGTCGGCCGTGCCCATTTGCCAAGTGCCGTAGACAGCCGCTTCATCCACTGTCAGTTTAGTATCGGTGCTTGTAGAAAAATCTAATGTCCCATAGACGGTGAGGAGATCAATGACCTCATCTGAGCTGACATCGTAGTTAACCATATGGTCGGCAGCAATGTCTACGGTATCATGTTCTGTGGGTACAGTAGTAGTATCCCAAGTAGCCGTATCACTCCAGTTACCTGATTGTAGCGAGGTGATTGTAGCGGCTTGAACCGCTAATGCGATAAACCATTGCATATGATATAGTATAGCACATGCGTTGCCCAGCTTGCTTACACGACGATACTAAAGTGCTAGATTCCCGCGATATGGATGAGGGGATGGCTACGCGCCGCCGTCGGGAATGCCCGAAGTGTGCTTTTCGATTTTCGACTAAAGAACAAGTCGAAATCTTGAACCTGAAAGTTAAAAAACGCACCGGTAAGATAGAGCCATATTCAACCGAAAAAATTACCCGGGGGCTCCATATCGCCTTAGAAAAACGCCTGGGTGATGAGGAGAAATTTAAAAAGCTCGTAACGGGTATTGAGCGTGATATTCAGATCGCCGCCAAGGCCGATGATACCATCGAATCACAAGCCATTGGGGATATTGTGATGCGCCATTTAAAGAAAATTGATAAAATAGCTTATATCCGGTTCGCTTCGGTCTATCAAGATTTTGAAGATTTGCTGTCGTTTCAAGAAGAGGTAGAACGGTTAATGACTAAACGTAAAAAAAAGACTTAAACGTTGTTCATCGCTTATGAAAATACATAAAAAACCAGCCAAAAAAACGAACCCCAAAAAAAATCTGGGTCAGGTGCATGTTTATACCGGCGAAGGTAAAGGTAAAACTTCCGCCGCCTTAGGTATCTTACTGCGGGCCGCTGGACAAGGTCACCGGGTGTTGATGATCCAGTTTATCAAGGGGGATCGCGCGGCTGGTGAACTACTGGCCTTCCAGAATTTGGGTAGTCACGTTGAAATTTTGCAATTTGGCCGAGCCGACTTAACCTCAATCGCTGATCTGCAAGCCGTGGATGCGTATTTTACTGAACAGGGTTTAAACTATGCCCGTGAGGCGATGCGCAGCCGCCGGAAACGTCCAGACGTTCTGATTTTAGACGAGATCACAACTGCGGTAGAGCATGGTTTAGTGCGCGTAGAAGAGGTGATCGATGTGGTTGATAACCGTCATCGCAATACTGAAATCATTATGACTGGCACAGTTACTCACCCAGCGTTATTGAACCTGGCAGATTTAGTAACAGTGCTGTACCCGGCCAAACACTATTTTGACCGGGACAACTTTGAGGCTAGATCAGGAATTGAGTTCTAGGATTTTGGAAGTGGCTTTGGAATACTCCCGTCGATCCTTGGCAGTTGGTTTCCAGACCGCTTTAAATTTGGTACCGTTAGCAGCACTGACTGTGACGGTGGTTTTGCCTTTACTATTTGTGTGCACAGTCTCAATTTTGTTCCATATGCCATTCTTCTTGCGATACACCTTAACCGCTTTATGTTTCAGTTTCTTAGCAGTGGCGGCATCACGCAAGCTGACGGACAGGTATTTGGCATTTTTTTCGGTCAGACGTAGCTTAGCCCGCGATTTGATATCGAAGACACCACGATCGTTGCCGGCGATCAATCCATCAAAGAACATGGCATAGAAGGTTTCTTGTTTTAATCCTTCATAGTATGCACCCCAGGTATCACCGCCGTCGCTGGATTTATAGACCGTGCCATTTAAACTACTACCATCTTGACCAGTCACATACAGTGTAATGGGAGTAGTGGTCATTTGGGCAGTCAATGTATCTAGATTAGCGGTATCTTCTAACCCATCCGTAATGGCTGTCCAGCTGCTACCACTGTCTGTGGATTGATACAGTGCAGACTGTGTGGTGACAAACAACTTTGTATCATCTTCTGGATGTACTAGCACATTACTTACTGTGTGACCTGACCTACGGCGTCACAAGCTAGATCAGGTACTGCAATCATACCGTGAACAACCC
>CAZSXL010000009.1:0-4376 GCA_964611225.1 uncultured Gammaproteobacteria bacterium | reverse complement strand
GGTACTGCAATAAGACGGATGGACACCAGGTGCCGAAACATCACCTTCCACACCCACATACAGGGTGTAATCAGAGGCCAGTGACATCGAGGTAGCTGGTAGATCATCGATAAAGGCTAGATCCGTCCAGGTAACCCCTAAATCGGTGCTCATAAAGACAGCGCCGCTATCCGTGCCTGTTAAGTCATAATTACCAATACCAGCGTAGAGCGTATTATCATCCACTCTGGATTGCAGGATTTCATAAACTCGACCACTATATTCTGGAGTGGCGGTTTGCGTCCAGTTTTCGCCACCATCGGTACTATACGCAAATTGAGAGTTGCTCATCCCAGCTACCACAATATCGGCATTATCTGGTTTCACCCAAATAGCATGTAGTTCACTGATACCAGGAGAGGGCAGTACCGGATATTCCCAGGTTGGTTCATCATCCGTAAAGTTTTCTGTTTTGGCATAACCACCATTAGCTCCCAGCCACACTACGGTTTTATCATCGGTTTGGCTGATGTCGTAGACTTTGACCGAGGTAACACCACCAATACTATCTGCCCAGGTAGCGGTGCGATCTGTACTAACCGCTACACCCATAGCGCTATTATTAAAGACCACATCGGTATTTTCAGGATCAACCGCGATCTGATCAGCGTAGATGCTCGATAACGGGGTATCGCTGGTATAGTTCTCCCAAGTTGGACTGCTGGCTGTGGGATCATCGGTATAACTAAAGCCAACGTATAATCGACCATTCACATCGAAGGTTAAGCCGCTACCATTATCAATGGCCGTCCAGTTATCCCCACCATCCGTGGTCATGTAATTGGTACTGGTAGATACCCCTGAAGTAGTGACTAGATTATTACTATTGGTAGGGTTAACCGCTAATTTCCAGATGCTGGTGCCAGTAGCCATGCCATTATTGGTGACATCCAAATCTGTCCAGGTCTCGCCACCATCGGTACTGCGATAGATCGCGTCCTCGTTGAGTACGGCATAATAGACATCGGTGTCTGGTCCGGCAGCTAGAAAATCAACCTCACTGTCGCCTGATTCTGATCCCACGGTAACCAACGTAAAGCTATCGCCAGCATCAGAGCTAATGGCCACTTGGCCACCGCTAACGCTAACCAACAGGCGATTATGGGCAGCCAACAAGCTAGCTCCGGCCCCTTCATTTAAATTGTCTTTAATATCTTCCCAGTTAGCACCTTGATCCGTGCTCCGTAATAGGCCATCACCCACAATCGCATAGGCAGTACCAGTGGTTGGATCTACTTCTACAGCTATGCCCGTACCATAGTTGGCGTCACTGGGCAGACCAGTCCATGATCCACCTTGGTCAGCAGAGACAAATAAGCCATTTGGAGCCATATTCACAATATAGACAGTATCGCTGAGTGGATCCGGGGCAATATCGATAGCCTGACCACCATACAGACCAAGATTCGTTGCGATGGCCGTATTTTGTGTATCTACTTCTTGGGCAGTCGTTACGACACCTAGGGTTAGACCTAGTAAGGTAGTAAGATAAATCCGTTTGAACATAGTACTTCCCAGCTAATACTTAATTAGCCTAATGATACCCTTTTTTTAGACTTATCCACAAGTCTAGGTGCACTACCCTCCCTACCCAACACAACCTATTGTGGTATAATGTAGTTTCTAACACAATATATAGAAAAAACGTATGTATAAGCTCGAAGGCCTCGCTCAAGATGTATTCTTTGACCGCTACACCCTTAAGGATGCGACCGGTAAGCGAATGGAAGATGCTCCAGAACAAATGTGGCACCGGGTAGCCAAGGCCATTGCGAATGTGGAAAAGACTGACACGCGCAAACAAGAGTGGGAAGAGAAGTTCTATAGTGTGTTAGAAAATTTTGATTTTGTTCCAGGCGGTCGTATTTTAACGGGTGCTGGCTCCGGTGTGCCATTAACCTTGTATAACTGCTTCGTCATTCCATCACCAGAAGATAATCGTGGTGGTATTTTGGATAGTGTTAAATTAATGGTGGAAATCATGAGTCGAGGTGGCGGCGTGGGTGTAAATTTATCCTCGATTCGCCCTCGTGGTGCTTACGTGAAGGGTGTGAACGGTACTGCTTCGGGCGCAGTCTCGTTTGGTGCCCTCTATTCCTTTGCTACGGGTTTAATCATCCAAGGTGGTTCACGCCGCGGTGCTTTAATGTTGATGTTAGATGTAGATCACCCAGATGTGATGGAGTTCATCACCGTCAAGCGCACCATGGGTCAGATTACCAATGCTAATTTGTCGATTTGTATTTCGGATGCGTTCATGGAAGCGGTCAAAAAGGATGCTGATTGGGATTTGCAGTGGAAAGGCAAAGTCTTTAAAACCGTTAAAGCCAAAGAGATTTGGGATTTAGTTTGCGAATCCGCTTGGGCCGCTGGCGAGCCAGGTTTGATGTTTAAGGAACGGTACAATAAAGAATCGAACTCTTGGTACTTTGAAGATATTATTGCGACCAACCCCTGTGGCGAGCAAGGCTTACCAGCTTGGGGCGTCTGCAACTTGGGCGCGATTAACGTTTCTAACTTCGTCAAGGAATATGGCAGCTTTTATTATGGGCGTTTGGGTAAAGTCTCCAGAATTTGCAGGGCCTTCTTAGACAATAGGGTGGATACCACCGATTATTTCTTCCCAGAAAACGAAGCTGCCCAACGGCGCATTCGGCGCACTGGCTTAGGTACCATGGGGTTGGCCGATGCCTTGATTAAGATGCAGGTGCGCTATGGCAGTGATGAGTCTGTAAAAATTGTTGAAAAGATGCACGAGACCATTCGTGATGAAGCGTACATTGCCAGTTCTGAAATTGCCGCTGAAAAAGGACCGTTTCCAGCTTTCGAAAAAGACAAATATCTGCAAGGTCACTTCATCAAGCGTTTACCACAAGCAGTCCAGGAAATGATTGGCAAACATGGCATTCGTAACGGTGTCTTACTGACACAAGCGCCGACGGGTACTACTAGTATTTTGGCGGGAGCTAGTTCTGGCATTGAACCAGTGTATGATTTTGCTTTCCAACGCAAAGATCGTTTAGGTGTCCATACCGTTTACCATGCTTTATTCAAGGCTTGGAAAGATGCACATCCAGACGAAACCACCATTCCAGATTATTTTGTGAATGCTAAGATTCTGACTCCAGAAGAACATGTGCGGATGCAAGCCGCCATTCAGCATTACGTGGATTCCAGCATCAGTAAAACAGTCAATGCTCCCAATGATCATACCCAAGCTCAAGTACAAGAGTTATACATGAAGGCTTATGATCTCGGTTGCAAAGGGGTCACTTATTTCCGCGATGGTTCTCGCAACGAATCGGTCTTGACTAGTTTGGATGATGTGAAGAAAGAAGAAGCCAAAGCTGCTGCGCCTAAGGCTGCCGATGCTGTGATTTCTCCGCGGTTGCGTCCAGAACGAGTGGCTGGCATTACCTATAAAATTAAAACCGGTTACGGCACGATGTTTGTGACCGTTAACCACGATGAAGAAGGCAAACCGTTTGAAGTGTTTGCCACCATTGGTAAGGCGGGTGGTGTGTTTGCGGAAGAATCGGAAGCGATCTGCCGCTTAGTCTCGTTAGCCTTACGCGCGCGCATCCCACTGCAAACGGTCATTGAGCAGATCAAGGGGATCCGTGGACCGATGCCGATCTTTGGTAAGAACGGGATGATCTTATCGATCCCGGATGCCATCGGCCAAGTGTTAGGCCAGCACATGCAAGATGTGGAAGCTAAACAAACTCCAGCGCAACAAGTGGCTGAACGGGAAAAAGAGGTCGTGATGATGAAAGATCAAACGGAAGAGATGGTACAAACGACCTTAACGGAAACCGTCAAAAAAGCGGAATCCAAATATAAGCTGATTGAAGCATCGTCATCAGTTGCCAACTTGGGCTTCTCTCCAGAATGTCCGGAATGCAGTAGCATCATGGCCATGGCAGAAGGTTGTCTGACTTGCTTCTCCTGCGGCTATTCTAAGTGCACGTAACACCTCTCCCGACCTCTCTCCCTAACCCTCTCTCCTTTCAGGAGAGAGGGAAAAGATGTATACTTCTTTCCATGAAATACTTTTCAAAATCCAATATCATCACAGCCATCGTCTTATTAGCTGTTGGCATTGTTGGTCGCTTAGCGTTAGAAGCCTATCCGAATGTAGAAACCTTAACAGCTGTGTCCATTATTGCTGTTGCTTTATTGGGTCCAAATCTGGGTTTGGCAGGGGCTTTGTTTAGCTTGTTGGGTTGGGATTTGGTGATTGGTAATACCAATATTTAACTTTACACCTGGACTGCCTGGGCAGCGATTGGTTTAAGTAGGCTTTGGTTAAAAACCCTTAAGGGGGGCAAGTTAAG